>JAHFDV010000014.1:0-1595 GCA_023248815.1 Myxococcales bacterium | reverse complement strand
GAACCCGCCGCCGTAGGACGCGCCGATCGTCGAGGGCGTGACCCAGACCCAGGCGCCGTAGACGACGTGATCGCCCGGTTTGACCGAGACGCGCTGCGTGCGGTTGTTGCGCGCGCACGTCTTGACGCCGCCTTCGCAGACCATGCCGTTGATCTCGTTTTCGCCCGTCCAGCCGCTCGCCTTTTGACCCTTGATGAAGTTCGGATCGGGCGCGACTTTGAGGACGTTGCTGAAGCCCTGATAGGTGACAGGGAAGGCGTCGACGCCGTTGTTCCAGGAGAGCCACTTGCTGTCCCAGAAGTCTGCCATGATCGCGATGTTCTTGGGATCGACCACGGGAGGCGGCGTTGCCGTGCCCGTCGCCGTCGGCGTTGGGGTGACCGTGCCCGAGTCCTTCGTACCGCCTGCGTCTTTCGTCGGTGCCCCCGCGTCGGCTGGGGTTTGCGGAGTGCCCGGATTGGTAGGCGCACCGCTATCGCGACGCCACCAACGCGGCGGGCCGCGACGAGCGTCGCCGGTCTCCGAAGCGTCGTCGTCATTTTCGTCGTCGTCGGCCTCGCTGCAGGCGACCGCGAGCGGCGCTACCGCGAAAACAAACATGTAAAGTGCATGCAGCGAGTTACGACGCCACTTGCGAGAAGCTTTCAGTTCCATGAGACCTCCGAGTCTGGTTTGGGATGACTTCATTCGCTTGGTACCCCCACGTACCCCTTTTGGTACCCGCGAGTACCTTAGCAATGACTTCTCGATGAACAAGGCTGTTTAGGCCGATTTCCAAAACTTTCTAAACGCCTAACTAGGCTCAGGATCACGACTTATTCAGCGTCAGAGTAGGCGTACGGGAGTGGATGTAACCCCAGCTGCGAACCGCCTTGCCGCACGCCTCGAGTCTCTTGCAAGTTAGACGCGCGCGACCCTCACGAAGTAAAAAGCACGGTCGCCCGATCTTCGCGAAAGCTCCCAACCTCGCGAACTCTCGACGAATCCGATGTCGTGCGTTCATCGCCCTTCGCGCAGCATTCGAAGCATTGCGCTTGGGCTTCCGAAGAGAAGAGCTCGTCTCACGACGATCCGGCGCGCACCTGGGGATGGATCATCGTGT
Organism: Myxococcales bacterium; assembly: GCA_023248815.1. GTDB lineage: Bacteria > Myxococcota_A > Polyangia > Polyangiales > Polyangiaceae > JAHFDV01. The sequence continues at coordinate 493 of JAHFDV010000014.1, read as the reverse complement.
CATCTGCTTTGGGGCATCAACTTGGTGCGCGGGAGCCGACGACTCCGTCAACCTCGTCAGGTCGGGCTCGTTGAAGCCGAGAGGCGTCTCCCAAATAGAAAAAGGGCGCCCCTCATCGGGACGCCCTCGTTCTGCGTTAGCGGAGGACTCGGAGAGTCGCCGCGCTTACGAGCAACCCATCGAGTTGCCGCAGTTGAGGCACTTGTAGCAAGTCCCGTTACGAACCGTCGTATGACCGCACACGTCGCAGACAGGGGCATCGCCCATCATCGCGTCGAGGTGCGCATCGAGAGCGGAACCCGAAGTCTCGAGGCCTTCGCTCATCGAAGCGTTGCGAGCGAGCGCCGTCTTGCCGTAGCTCACGGATGCCGCCTTGCTCGGCGTACCTGCGTTCGCGAGATCCGAAAGTGCGCCGGGGCGCATGCTCGGCGGCGAGGGCGGCGTGTCGTTCTCTTCACGCTCTTCCGGCTTCACGTGTGCGAGGTCGTAGCGG
>JAHFDV010000535.1 GCA_023248815.1 Myxococcales bacterium | reverse complement strand
GGCGGCATGCACGACATCAAGCGCCGCACGATCGACACGATCGGCATTCCCTCCGTGCGCTTCCGCGAAGACCCGATTCGCCTTCTTCGCGCCGTGAAATTCGCCGCGCGACGCGACCTCGGCATCGATCCGAACGTTTACGACGCGATGGTGGCCCACGTCGACGAGCTGCGTCGCGCTTCGAAGCCGCGCATCTTCGAAGAGATGCTCCGCCTTCTGCGCGGGGGCGCGGCGCATCGTTCGATGTGGCTCCTTTGGGAAGTCGGCGCGATGTCGGTCATGCTTCCCGAGCTCTCGGCTTTTCTCGACGACGCCGAAGCGACGGGTGGCGCGGGAGATCGTTTCTGGCGATCGATGTCTGCGATCGATCTCATCACGAAAGAGCGCAATGGCGTTCCTCCGGACGACGCAGCGCTCGTCGCAGCGCTTCTCCGCGAGCCCATTGCCGAGGCGTGCACCGGTGAGCCGAACCCCGGCGACGCGATGCTCGAATTTTTGGAAGCAATGGTCGCGCGCCTCGGTCTCACGCGGCGCATCGCCGATCTCGTGCGCCGCATCTTGATGGTGCAAGGCCGCCTGGCAAAACGTCAGGTCGCAAAGCTCACGCGCAACGAGTGGCTTCCCGCCGCGATCGACGCGTTCGAGATTCACGCGATGGCGCGTGGCCAAGATCGCGCGCTTTCGTCGGAGCTCCGCAAAGAGATTCCGCCGCCGCAAGGCCGTCATCGCGGCCGTTCGCGCGAAGCGTAAAGCTTGTACCGGGGGCGCGATCCGTGCCCGCCCGCTCATGCGGACAACGACGTTCATGCTAGAAACGTCGCATGCGCCTCGCATTCTTTCTTCCGGTGGCGGTCGCTTCCGGGTTTTTTGCCTTCGCCGCTTGCTCCGATAGCGTCGACCCGATCGATCTGACGACGCTGCGCTTCGACACGGGTGGCCAATTTCTGCTCGATGCACCCATCGTCGTGGACGCCTCGTGTCGCATCGAAATCAACACGGTGCCGATCGCGCCCGTTACACACGTGCCCATCGGAACGAGCATCGTTTACAACTCGAATCCCCCCGCGGGTGGTCCTCACTATCCGATCTGGACCGCCTACAAAGAGTTCACGACGCCGGTCGATCCCCGCTACTGGGTACACAACCTCGAGCACGGAGCCGTCGTGCTCCAGTACAAATGCGATCAAGCGGACGGGTGCCCCACCGTCGTGGAAGGCTTGCGGAGCGTGCTCAACGGGTTTCCCGACGATCCGATTTGCACGCCGCTCGGACTTCGCAACCGCATCGTCATCACGCCAAATCCAAGTCTCGACGTGCCGATCGCCGCGTCCGCGTGGGGATGGACATACCGCGCGCAGTGCCTCGACCTCGCGTCCCTCAACGCGTTCACGACAGAGCACTACGGGATGGGACCCGAAGTTCTGTGTAATCAGGGGCAAACCGAGTTCTGAGGTACGGTGCCAGCTGAGCGCCAGTGAACGGGCAAAAAGGCCAACTCTCCCGCGCGCATTCAAAACGCATCTCGCGATCGAGCAGCTCCCGCAGGGAGCGAAGTACGTGTGTGCCGTTCGTGAACCGGAAGAGGTCTCCTCTCGATGTACTTCCATCAGGTGATGACGACCGGAGGAAACTTCGCGTTCGACGAGGTCGTGGACGGCTTCATCAACTGGGAACAAGGCCGCGTGATGCACGAGCCTGGCTGGCCGTCGTGGTACGAGCACACGAACTCTGCGCTCGCAGCCCCGCAGCTGGCGCACGCGCTCGACTGACGCGCTTCCCGCGAGCCCGATTAGATCGGCGTGACGACGAGCACGCGCACGCCGTTTTTTTCCATTGGAATGGAGAGCGACTTTTCGAGCTCGGCGCCCGTCTTGGCGCCGTAGTCGACCCCAGCGAGCTCGTCGCGAACGTTGTAGCGGCGTGTGGCGATGAGCCCCGTGCTGGCTCCACTCTTCAAGTGGAGATGCAACGTGCGCGCGCCGACGTCGTTGGCGGCGAAGACATAGAGCTCGTCCTCGACGGAGCCCGGCTTCTTGCGCGCCCACACAGGTGCGCGCACTTCGTCGACATAAACGGTCGGCGTGATTCCGACTTTTGCGAGAAGTTTTCGCGCGATGGCGCGGCGCTGCACGAACGCCTTGTCGGCCTCGGAGTAGTATTCGATCGAATTGTAGACGGTCGAGAGATACGTCCCGATGAGCGCGCGGGGTGCGCCGTCACCTTCGAACGTGAGCCCAATCGGCTTGCCATTCCATCCCGTGATCGCGAGGCGCTCGACGAGAAAAGGACTGACCTTCGCCGTGCCGCCGCTGCGCGCTTTCCAGAAGTACTCGTACCAGTAACCGCGAAGAGGATCGCCACCCGCACCGAGGTCGTTGAGGTTCCCCGAGCCGACCGTCTTCGGAATACGCGGCCAACCGTAGACGCCGTCGTTGTCGACCGGAAAGAGCGACGCGATGCGCGACACGTTCGTGTTCATGCGGCCGTCGAGACCGAAGCTCCCTTTGTCGAGAAACTGCACGAGCATTCCGCCCTTCTTGTGAAGGTCGAGAAGGAGCTTCGTCGCGTCGTCGCTCATCATCTTCGGCGCGAAGTAGAAGGCAGCCTTGTACTTCGCGAGATCTTTCGCAGTGGTCGCATCGACGACGGCAGGATTGAACCCTGCATCGATGAGCCACGCGAAGAGCCCCGGGTACTCGTTCGTGTACATCAGCTGATGATCGTCGTCGGTACCGCCCTGCGGCGCCGCGTACGTGATGTCTTGAACGACGGCGATTGGATCTTCGACGTCCTCCGTCCATTGCAGCTTTTCACCGAAGCGCGCGAGGAACGCTCCCCACTTACGAAGAACGCGGAACCGCGGACGCTCTTCGCCATCGAGGCTGATGGCCGCTTGAAAATCGTACTCGGAGTTGTCGATGTTGATGCCGCCGCGGAGCGTGTAGAACGCGCCCCCCTTCAAGCCGTGGCCAACGCCCTTCAAGAGAAGGTTGTCGGTCGCTTCGGGGCTGACGACGGCCGTGAGACCGAGAGGGAAGTTGTAGAACCCTCCTTGGAGCTCCGCGCCGTACGCAAATCGGTGCGCGTCGTCCTTGGTGTATTCTACACCGAACGTCGCATAGAGCTTCGTGAAGTATTCGACCTGCGCGGGGAAGTTCGCGAGCTGTCCCGAGCCGCCCGGCACATCTGGGATGTGCTTCGGATACGCGTCGAGCCCCGCGAGGCCGTGCTTGTTTTTGATGCGCCCGTCGTGGACCGCGAGATGGCGTGTGTCGTTCGCGACGGTTCCCACGACCGTGAACGGCGAGTCGTTCGTCGTAAAAAGCACGTCGGGCTCGTGGATCCCGCGCGCCTCGATCATCTTCTTCACTTCGCCGAGATACTCGTCGATGTAGGCGTATCCCGCGTCGTACCAGTCGCGCGCCGGCACGTTGTCTGCGAGCTTCTCGGGAAGCTTCGATGGCGCAACGACTCCGTCGAAAGAAGAATAGGTCGTGCCGTAGGCGACGTTGAGCGCACCAATGGTCGAATAACGAGCCCGCAAGAAGTCGTGGTAGTGCGCGATCGCTGTCGGGCTGTAATCGACGGTGCCGAATCGGTCGGACCAATAAAAATTCGTCTCGTTGTCGATCTGAACCGACACGACACATTTCTTGTCGATGTACTTTTTGATGATCGGAAGGATGTGATCGAACCAATCGCCAACGGCCTTCAGATAGGTCGGATGAAGATAGGTGACCTGCAGCGACTCGGCCGCGAACGGAACCGCCTGAAAGTTGAAGAGCGAGCCGTCCGCCTTCGTGATCAACGTCTCTTTGTGCGCGGTCTTCCACCAATCAGGAACTGCGCCGAAGGATCCGAATCCACGCGGCCACTCACCCGTGATGAGTGGTCCCGGCTTCGCGACGACCTTCAACCCCGAAGAGCACGCTGCATCGAGATAAGCATCGACATCGCGCGCGCCACTGAAGTCCCATTTTCCTTCGCCGAGGTTGTGGTAGTCCCACGGGAAATAGGTCGTCACGAGATTCATGTTCGCGCTGCGCATG
>JAHFDV010000157.1 GCA_023248815.1 Myxococcales bacterium | reverse complement strand
CGTGACCTCGAGGAGAATATTTTCCTCGCAGAGATGCATGCCGTCGTGCGCCTCGCACTCTGCGGCCATCAGCATCGTTTCGCGCGCACCGTAAGTCTCGAAGATCGCGTTGCCAAAGGCCCGAGCGAGGGCCTCGCGATCCTGTGGAAGGAGCGCTTCGCCCCCCGTGACGACGGGGATCTCGTCCCAGGTGCGTAGTCTATTTTCGGAGATGAAGTGTGCGAGTGCGGCGGTGGCTTGCGGGAAACAGACGATCACGCTCGGCTTGAAGCTCTCGATGAGGCGCACGGCTTCGCGCAGTGAGGCTTCGTCCTGGCGGAGCGCATCGAAGTAAACTTCGCGCTTGAGCGCGCGATCGGCACGCGTTTTCAAGCCCTGCAAGCTCAAGTCAGGAGGGGTTGCGTGACCCCAATAGTAGAAGACGGGCTTTGCGAGCTCGTAGCCTGCGTATCCCCAACCGCGGAGACGGAGCGCCTGACGCCACGCTTCGCTATCGATGTTGTATTCGAAGGTCGCCGGTACCCCGGTCGATCCACTCGTCGCTTTTTTGATCGTTTGGCCGCGAAACTCGGGGGCGCGGAGGTCGTCTTTTCGCTCCAGCAAGATGTCGCGCGTGAGCGGTGGGAGAACGGCGATGTCTTCGCGCCTCTTCAGATCGGCTGCGCGAAAGCCGACTTTTGCGAACGTCTCGCGGTAGTAGGGCACGTTCTTCTCGGCGTAGGTGAGGAGGGCGCGCAACGCCTCGAGCTGCGTGGCTTCGATTTCTTTTGGAGACAGCCATTCGCTGCGGCGAACGCGTCGATAATACTCAGCGGTATGGCGGTGCTTCACGCGCTCGTCCCACGCGAGCCAAACCGTCTCGAAGGCGGTCGCATACGACCCCTCGAGCACACCTCTCAGCTGATCGCGAAGTGTCCGCATTGGCCGCGTGGGATCCTATGACATTCCCCCCACAAAACACGTGCGAAAAAGCTTTCGTTTTGGCGCTCACCTTGGAAAGATGCGCGCCATGCCCAAAGCAAAGAAGAAGAGCGCCCTCGCTGTTGCCGCATCCCGTCGTCTTCAGATGATCGGTCAGCCAAAGATGACGGAAGATCAGGTCGCGCACATGATGTATCACGCGGAAGAACGCGGCGAAGTCGAGCGCACGACCCTCGAAGACGGCAACTGGGCCTGGGTCATGCCCGCACAGCCCGACGGAAAGCGTCCCGTTTTGCAACCGACGCAAGCGATGCTCGCTCACCTCGAGCGACTCGCCCGCGGCGAAGGCCACGACCACCACTGACACGCAAACGAACCTGCTGCGCGACGCGGCGGCGTCGGTCGGTTTTCCTCAGCGTACCGCCGTACGCTTCCGCGAACCTTCCTAGCTCCGCGTCGCTCGCTACGGTTCGTTTACGTGTCAGTCGTCTCGCGCAATGCGAGGAGGAGAGCCGGGGGGAGAGAGAGGTGCTCACTGCGCTGGCAGGAGAGGCGAGAAAGGGGGCGAGCGATTCGCGTTGGCGCGGGAGGGTGCTAGAGTTTAGGGCTTGAATGGAGGTTCGGATGCGCGTTCTTGATGGAAGCGGGATTCGGCGGATTTTCTTTTCGCTGGCCGTCCTCGTGGGCGTGGCCTGCGGCGGAGCTACAGAAAGTGATCTGTTTGCGACCGCGGACAAGAACACGACGAGCGACGCGAGCGCGCAAGACACCGGCACGGAGGAGGACACCTCCGTAGCGGATAGCGGCAATCCCGTCGTCGATACGGGGACGCCCGATCCCGTGAAGCCTCCCATCGAGATTGCGCAGCTCACCGTTGGCGCCGGCGAAAAGTTTCGCGAAAAATACTCGCTGAATCTTCGCAACGTCTCGAGCCTCGAGATCGATCGCATCGACAGTCTCGGGTTTGCCTTCAACGGCGGCAAAGAGACCGTGTTCGACATCAACTGCAAAGGTGCTGAGTGGTTGGTCTCGCCGGGCGACACTGTTTCGGTGCCCGATTTCGAGACGTTTTCACTGCCGGGGCAAGCGCAGCTCTATTATCGCTGCGAGAAGAGCAACAAGATGGCGACGAAGTCGCCCACGTTCGAGAAGTATCAGCAGTCGCCGCTCGTGCTCACCGTGCGAGGACGCATGGCCGACGGCACCGATTTTTTCGCGAGCTACACGCAGTCGTTCTAACGAAGGTACTGCGACTCAAGGGCGCGGCATCATCCGCGGTACGCCTCGTCCTGCTCGATGCGTGAGAGCACCCAGTCGAACTCTCCCGACGTGACTTTCGCGCGGCAGTAGTTGCAGTTGCCGACCATCGAGATCTGGAGCGGCGCGCCGCAGTTTGGGCACGCGCGATCGTCCGTAGGTTTGGTCGAAGCGCGGACGCCGCGAATGAGGGTCCAATACTCGCTGTACTGGCGAGGCTTGTTGGGACTTCCCGAGAGCACTTTGCCGTCTTCGCTGACCGTGAAATCAAGTCCCGAGGCATGGATGCGCAATGTGATCGCATCGTAGAAGGCATCGCTCGAAACACGCGCGAGCTCGATGCGAGTGATCGCGCTGTTGTCCAAGCGGTTCACGACGTGCGCTGCGCGATACGCCTCGATGAAGTAGACCTGCGACTGGAACAGGTTGTCACTCATGAAGGGACGAACCTTGGAAGGATCGCGCGCCGTCCAGCCCGCCTGGAGGTTCTGGAAGATGGCGTTGGTGCGCGCTTCGAGCTTGGGCCACGAGAACGCGGGATCTTTGCGCGAGAGATGCGCGAGCCCAGCTTGCGCCTGCGGATCGAAGACGGTCGGAAGGTTGGTCCCCCGCTCGTCGACGTTGGAGGTGAGAAGCGGGCCGCGCGTCTCGCGTTCGAGCACTTCGAGCGACTGAACGGCCCAGTCTTTCTTGCCGGGAGTAATCACCGTATTGCAATGCGCGCACGTCGTGCCACGCATGGAAGAGAGCGGCGCGCCGCAATTGGGACATGCGAGGATCGCGACCTTGTCGGGCGTGCGCGACGTCGCGGCAAGAGAGCGGACGAGTGTCATTCGCTCTTTCGCGAAGAAGCGCGCGTCACCACCCGCACGAGCGTGCTCGACATAGTTCACGTCCATGACGAGGCGCACCGACACGAAGCCCGGATTCTCCGCCGTACCGTCTCCCGACTGAACGTCGACGTCTTCGTAATAGATGGCGCCGATGATGACGCCGCTCACCGCGCGGAGATCTCCATTGCCACGCAAAAACGCGCGCACGCGTTCGTCGACATAGGGCGCGAGAAAATCGATTTTGCCCTCGCCGCGCGCCCGCTGTACCTCCGCGTAGAGGAAGTAGGCGAAGTCTTCGAAGACGACGAGAGAGAACGCGGGATCCGTCTGCGTGAGCGCTTCGACGAGTCTTCTCCGCAAAGACGTTGCGCGCGTCTCGCCCGTCGCGTCGATCTCATCGCGGATGGCGGCCTGCGTCGCGCTTTGGGTCGACCAGTCGCTTCCGCCTTCTTTGCGTTTCGAGATCACCAACACGACGACGGCAATGACGAGGAGAGGAATGCCGATCTGCGGATAGCTGAAGCAAATCTGCAGCAAGAAGAAGATGAGATCCGCACTGCCGCTGTCGCCACTGCTGCCACTCTTGGAAGAGGAGCTCGATTTCGACGATCCACTGTACGACTGGCCGCTGCCGGGGCGAGCCAAGGCCTCACTCGCAAAAGCGACGACCACGAAGAGCGCGAGCACGCACGCGACGAAGAACGCGAGCTCCTGGAGACGAGGTCTTCTTCGAAAAGGCATCTTCATGCGACGTCGTCCGAGAGCTCATTCACGTCGTCGGCCTGACGTGGAAGCGCAGCGCCGCATGGATCACAAAGGGATTCGACGACGTTGGCGAAGCCCTCGAACGAATCCTCACGGAGGGCCGTTTCGAAACGCGGCTTTTTTTCGATGAAGGCTTGGCGAACGTTTTCTGGGATGCCCGTGTCGAAGACGAAGCTCACTTCGCGCTCGAGCAAGAACGCGACGACGAGAATTCCGGATCGCCCCGTCGTCCGTGTGATTCCGAGATCGTGAAAGAGCACTTTGGCAATGTTGCCCGCCGACTCCTTCTTGTTCGAGCCCGAGAGCAGCCAGCGCCGCACGGAAATCAACGAGTGCGAGAGTCCGAATCCGAATCCGAATGCCAACGTGACGTCGAGCGGCATCCAACGAACGTCGAATTCGTAAGGATGAAAGAGGAGCAGCAAGAGCGCGAGGAGCGCGAAAACCGAGCCCAGAAGGAGGTGCGCTTCGGGATAAGGACGCGCCTCTTTCTTCACGGAAAGCACGAGCTCTGCGCTCGTCTTCGATTCGAACGCGAAGACGGCGGCGCGACCGCGTGCTTTGGCTTCGTCGGAGAGAAATCGCATCGCGAAAGACGTGAGGAGCGTACCCGTGGTCACGCCGGTTGTGAAACGAGTTCTAGGCGAACTAGAGCTTCGACGAACGGGGGCCCGGAAGGACCGGCGGAGGCGGAATGGTGCTCTTGCGCGGACCGTGCCCATGCCCAGCGAGCTCGTTCAATAGGTCGAGCTGAGCTTGCTGCATCTCGAGCATGCTCTCCCACTGGTCGTGAAGCAGGTGATCGATCTTCTCGTGAAGCGTCGCGACTTCGAGCTCGGCCTTGAGATTGATGCGGAAGTCTTGATCCGCCTGGAGGCGGTCTCGCGCTGAGGTTCGGTTTTGCGACATCATGATGATCGGCGCTTGGAGCGCGGCGATGCACGACAAGACGAGATTCAAGAGAATGAACGGGTAGGGGTCGAACGCGTTTCCCGAGAGCGAGTGATTCACCGTCATCCACAAGCACAGAAAGAGAAGGAACCCGATGACGAATGGCCATGATCCGCCGACGCGCGCGACGCCGCCTGCGAGCTTCTGCCCAAACGTCGCTTTGCGCTCGAACGTCGCGAAAAGGTCCGTGGCGACGGCTTCGTGGCTCGCTGCCTTGTCGGCTACCTCGGTCTCGAGAATCGTGAGAGCGCCGCGCTGTCGCTCGAGGCGTGCCACGAGGTGCTCTTTGCGCATCTTTACGAGGCAGCCCTGACAAACCTCTTCTGCTTCGTCGAGCTCGCGGGAGAGCCTGTGCTCGAGGAAGGAGCGAAACGCGGGCCGAATGGCGCGCACGGGCATCGAGCGATCCGCGCGACTCTGCTTCTCGCAAACTGTGCAGACGATATTTGGGTGGTGCTCTTCGGTCATGCCTTTCCCGCTTGCGTGAGAGGGGCGCCCTAGATCGGCGCCCGAAGCGACCAGCATAAGACTTTACCGGAGAGAAAGCGGAACCTAACGTGCATGGATGACGCAGCGACGCACGGTTTCTATTTTCTTGGCCGTCGCTCTCGCTACGGGCCTCTCGGCGGTCTCCGCCTGCAAAGGGACGTCGTCGTCGACGGTCGATGCATCACCTGATGCAATCAGTCCGGCTGCCGAAACCGACGCGGGAGATGCCGAACCTGCGAAGCTCCTGCGCCGCACCAAGGCCGACCTCAATCGCGCGGTTCCGCAAGACGGAACGGACGGCCTCTCGCGCGTCGCCGTCGCCGAAGATCCCGTGCGCGGTTACGTCGAATGGAAGTTTCAACGCGAGGGTAGAGACGTGGTGGCGATCATCATCGTCGACGTCACCCACGACGCGATTGCGCGATCACGCTTCGAAGGCGTCTCCGAGAAAGTGAATGACTATCCCGTCGTGACGTTCGGAGAGCATCAAAGCTCGCTACTCGTCGCCGAAAAGTTTCAGGTGAAAGCGACGTCGCTTTCGCTCGACCATGAGGCGCGAAAAGCGTGGCTCGCGAAATGCGATCTCGCGTCGCTCGTTTCGCAAAAGTAAGGACACCCGCTCTCAGGGAACACAGACGCCGAGGCTGCACTTCATCTTGCCGTTGCACTTCTTGCCGCATGCTCCGCAGTTCTTGTCGTCGTTGCTCGTCGTCGTCTCGCATCCGTTGTTCGGATTCTTGTCGCAATCGCCGAGACCCGCCTGACACTGTTGGCCGCACGCTTTTCCATCGCATGACGGCGTAGCGCCCACTCCCGAAGGACAAGCCACGCAAGACGCGCCGCACGTAGCGATGTCCGTGTTGCTCGCGCACTTGCCGGAGCAGTCGTGAAACCCAGGCGGGCAGGCGACGCGGCACGATTTGCCGTCGCACGTCGCCGTACCGTTCTCGGGAACACTGCATGCCGTGCACGAGGTTCCGCAGTGAAGGGGGTCATCGTTCCCAACGCATTCGTTTCCGCAAGGGTGCGTTCCCGGTTTGCAGACGAAGCCGCATTGGGTTCCGTCGCACGTCGCCGTGGCGTTCGCTGGTGTGGGGCACGGGGTGCATGAAGCGCCGCACGTTTTCGCGTCTGAATTGCTCGAACAGCTCGTTCCGCAGACGTGGAAGCCGACGCCACACGCGATGGTGCATTTACCGGCTTGGCATTGCGGTTCGCCATTGCCGACGGACGGACAAGCATTGCCGCACGTGCCGCAATGAACTTTCGAGCTCTGAAGGTCGGCGCATTGGCTTCCACAGAGCGTGGCGCTACCCGTACAACCCGATGTGCACGTGAACGTCGTACCGCTGGGCGCACAATAGGGGGCACCCGCCGTGCATCCGCCGTTGCAAGAACCGCAGTGTTCGGGAAGCGATAGATCCGTCTCGCAGCCGTTTTCGGGCCTCTGGTCGCAATCGGCAAATCCAGGCTCACACGTCGAAATCGCGCAGCCGCTCCCCGAACAAAGCGAGGTCGCATGTTTGAGCGTGCATGGCGAACACTCGGGACCACTGCAGCCGAAGAGGGCGTTCGTCTTGTCGACGCAAGTGCCGTCACACAACTTTTTGGCGGCTCCACACCCGCCCGCGTCGTCTTCGGTCACGAGAACGTCGGACGATGATCCGTCCGCGAGACTCAGTGCCGCATCGCGCTCTGCTGCGTCTCCTTGTGTTGCGACGCTTGCGTCCTCGAAGAGGACGCCTTCTTCGTTCCCGAGGATCGCATTGCAGCCCTCGATGAAGAACAATGGGCTGATGACAAAGAGTGCAAGAGCTCCCGCTCGCGTCACGAGGTTACGTCCACGACGCCACGTCATCTAAATTGTCCCTCGACGACGATTCCATAACCGCCCGACCCTCTCGCAATCATCGGAGCGGCTCGTAGGGCCCGACGTTCTTTCGTTTCGCTCGGTGCAGTGAAGAAGAGGAGAGCACCCGTTATGGTCGCGGCGCCGCCGATCGCAAAGGCAACGGTCGAAGCATTTCCGTCCGCCAAGGCGTCGTATTTCGCACCTACGCCCGAAGCATCGCAGCGACTTCCGACGCAGTGTCCGTTTGCATCGTCGCGATGCGTCTTCGAAGCGATGCCATACGCCGTGCCGATGCCGAGTCCCACGAGACCCAGGCCGAGCACGCTCAAGCCGGCCACGCGCTGAACTTTGCCCGCGTCGCGCTTGGCGAGGCGTTCTTCCGAAGGAACGAGCACGATTTTGGACTCGGGTGCCGTCGACACCTCGAGCTCAGGCACCTCGACCGTGGACGTGACCGCGGTCGAAGAGATGATGACCGACTTCTCCCAGGTCTTTCGGCCTTCAGAACGCGCGACGATGCGGTGCTCGCCGGGATCGACCGGCACCGAGCCGTTCCATTGCGCACGCCCAACGAGAATGCCGTCACGCACGATCTCGATTTTGGGATCGGGAGAGGGCACGCGAATCACGAGCCGAGCGAGCTTGGGCTCGATCGCAGATGCGCGTGCGCGAGCGGCCTCTTCACGCGATGGCTGCCTCGAGTTGTGGGCAAGCGCGGCGACCTCCATGAACTGCGACCACGCCGTTGCCGTATTGCCGTTGCGTTCATTGCAATCGGCGAGATTGAACTCCGTACCGATGCTCGGATCGAGTCGTTGGCTCTCTTCGAACTTGCCACACGCCTCGCCGATTTTGCCCTTCTGCATCGCAGCCTTGCCGTCTGCAAAGAGCTGCTCGGCCGTCACGGGATCATTCGCGTGAGCGACAGATGGCGAGAGAACGCCAAAGGAAAGACCTGCCGTCACGAAGAGACAGGCTGAGATTCTGCGACCGCACTTCATCTCTCAACCCGCTCACTTCCGGTCTTCGAACAGGCCGAGACCAGCGGTGGTCGCGCGGGCAGGGCTAGTCGGCGCCTTGCGCGTGGAAACGTTCGTCGCAATGGGTCGGGGAGCTTCTGCCTGTCGCGCCGAATCAGGCTGCGGCACCACGCTTTCGATGGCAGTGTCGTCCTTGCCGTAAGGATGATCGGTGTCATCAGTCGGTTCGCTGGTCTGATTGATCCGAGCGAGATCGCCTGCTGCGACGAATTCATGAGTCGAGCGTGCCGCCACGTTCACGGAGTTCGGCGCAGAGCCGCGCGAGGCTACGGAAGCATCCGTGCCCTTCGTATCGGCGGCGCGTCCGGAGGTCGCGCTCGTTGCGTGAAGCGCGTTCATCCAAGGCATGCGACGAAGTGGCTCGGCTGCACGCGGAAATTCAGTCGGCTCGCTCGAGACGGCGGGCTGCATTAAGTTCGCCTGGCTGAGGAAGCGGACGCCGTCATGGGGAATCCCACCGCGGTATCCTGCGTGGGCTGCGAAGCCGCAGCAAACGAGGGCAGCAGCCGCGAGCGCGGCAAACCGAACGCCCGAGCGACGTGGAATGCTCGCGAGAAGACCTCCCTTTTGCTCGAGCAGCTCGAGGCGCGGAAAATGTCCCGACGCGCGGAGGCGGCGCAAGATGAGCTCCTTCGAGCGTACGGCGTCTTTCGTCCCAAACGGCGTGAGGGCGACCGCGAGGTCCGCGATCGTGAGGTAGCGACGTGCACGGTCTTTTTCGAGGCAACGAAGCACGACCTTTTCGAGGCCTGCGGGGACGTCGCTGCGGATTTCACGGAGCGGCTTCGGCGCCTCTTTGAGAACATTGGCGCAGACCTGGGGCATCGTTCCCGCGTCGAAGGGGGAGGATCCGGTCAAGAGCTCGTGCAACATGACCCCGAGGGACCAGATGTCGGTGCGCTCGTCGACGTTGCGTGTAGATTGCAACTGCTCAGGAGACATGTAGCAGGGGGTGCCCATGATCGTTTGCGTCGCGGTGATGCGTCGACCCGTCTCACCCACTTGCGGCTTCATGAGCGAGATCCCGAAATCGAGGACCTTCACGAGCGGAGTTCCGTCGCTGCGCTGCGTGAGGAACAGATTCGCAGGCTTCAAATCGCGATGAATGATGCCGAGCGTGTGCGCCTCGGCGATGGCTTCACATGCTTGGAGGATCGCATCGACTGCGCGCGTAATTCCGAGGGGGCCTTCGGCGACGACCACTTCGTCGAGATCGCGTCCCTTGAGATATTCCATCACCATGAACGGCACGCCACCTTCGGAGGTGTCGACGTCGATGACGCGCGCAACGTGCTCCGTCGAAAGACGACTGGCGGCGCGGGCTTCGCGGAGAAAGCGCTCGAGGATTTCGCCCGTGAGCGTGAGATGCGGCGGGAGCATCTTTACGACGACGCGCTCGTCGAGACGAAGATGCTGGGCGACGACGACGAGACTCATCTCGGTCGTACGAAGGAGTCGCTCGACGCGGTATTTGCCCGCGATGATGGAGCCAGCTTCGGGAACTCCCTCCGAAATTTGGTTCGGCACGAGCAACGGTAAGGCCATGATGACGTCCATTATGCGAGTTTCGCGCCAGCTCTCAGGAGGCTGGTCAGCGCCCTGACCTGTGGAAAACGCCCACCTCCAGATCGCACGCAACCCTTTGAAATGTCGACGCGTCAGACGGTTCAGCGCCTTCCACGCACGCGTGGCCGCAAGCGATCCGCAGCGCACTGAGGCGAAATGGAGCGCGTCGAAACGGCCGCGACGAGAGCCCGCCGGCCCGGGTGAAGCTCGTTCTTTACGAGCGACGAGGCGTCTCGGATCGGCACTTCAGCAATCGCGCCGAAGACAGGAGGGAGATGAAGTTAGGCTGAGGAGTCGCGCTCAGGGGAGAAGCCGCAGCGTTCCGAAGGCAGAAGGCACGTGAAACTTCGGCGCGCTCGTTCGCGGAGGACTCCACGCGAGAAATTTTCTTCCGCCAGGATCCGACGCCCTCCCTTCGTTGCGGAAGAGTCCGATGCGAAATGATTTTCCGCCAGCGAGCACGTTCACGATCTCTTTGGCGGTGAACAGCGCCTCGGCCGTCGAGTGCCGTTTGGCGGCATCGTGCTTCGTCGCCAGCGTGAGACCGGATGACCACTTCGTGTCGTACGTGTTCTTGTCGAGGTCGACCGCGAGATCGAGAAAGTGTCCGTAAGGGCCGAGCTCGATTTCGTAATAGCGATTCGGAAATGCGGGATCCGGCGTGAAGAAGAGCTCGACGCAGTCTTCGTCGTAAAGGTTCTGTCGGTCGACATTCGTAGGTTTGGACGTATCGGTGAAGAGCCCCGTGTCTTCGACCGTCGCGAACATCGCGAGGCCGGCCTTGCTCCACACGAACCGAACCGTCGTCGATGCGCTCGTGGGGGTTCCCGCGTAGCTCGTGTTCCACGTAGCGGCTTGGCCGCTCTTCCAGAAGGCTTCGTCGTCTACGCCGTCGACCACGATGCTTCCCTGAGCGGCGCTCGCGAGAGGGCCTGCGTCGAAGGTTTCCGTCAAGGCGTCGCCTGCTTCGATCGGGGCGACGATTCCGCCGTCGTCCTTCGAGTTGGCATCCTCCTCGTCGGTCGTCGCGTCGCTCGTCTGCGCATCGCCGTGTTCCTCATTCTTCGAAGGGGCGTCGTCGCTGCAGGCCCACGCGAGCGCGATGCTGCCCGCACAGAGGAGAGTGCCCACAGAGAATCGGGAGGAGGCGCGGCGCCGCATGCCACAAAACGATACGGGCTCTCATGACGCTAGGCCAGCGTCAGAGAGCCCGATTTCAGCCTTCGAAGGCCTGACGTGTCAGAGCGGGACAGGCGCGACGACCGTCGCTGTCGTGGTGATTCCTGCGCCGGCGAAGGTCGTTCCTTTCGACGTCCAGCCGAGGCATCCCGAGCCCGTGCTGTTGTCGATCGTGAGGAAGTCGCCGCGACGCGAGAAGCCGTAGACGTTCGCGCCGAGAGCCACGATGCCGAAGATGCTGCCGTAAGTATCGTTGCCGGTCGAGCAGTTGC
>JAHFDV010000534.1 GCA_023248815.1 Myxococcales bacterium | reverse complement strand
CCCCTTCATCGAAGGCGATGGAACCGGGCGCGATATCTGGCGCTCTTCGGTGCGCGTCCTCGATGCGGCCGTCGAGAAAGCCTACAAAGGCAAAAAGAAGATCGC
Organism: Myxococcales bacterium; assembly: GCA_023248815.1. Taxonomy (GTDB): domain Bacteria; phylum Myxococcota_A; class Polyangia; order Polyangiales; family Polyangiaceae; genus JAHFDV01. The sequence goes on along the minus strand of JAHFDV010000534.1, from coordinate 3,957 downwards.
TTGGTACGAGGTTTACGCCGGCGAAAAGGCGTTCACGAAGTTCAACAACTGGCTTCCCGACGAAACGGTCGAAGCCTTCCGCACGTACTTGGTCGGTATCAAGGGACCGCTGACGACGCCGATCGGCGGCGGCATCCGCTCGTTGAACGTCGCGCTCCGCCAGATGCTCGACCTCTACACCTGTCTTCGTCCCGTTCGCTGGTTCAAGGGCGTTCCTAGCCCCGTGAAGCATCCGGAAGCGGTCGACATGGTCATCTTCCGTGAGAACACGGAAGACATCTACGCCGGCATCGAGTTCGAAGCCGAGAGCGCAGACGCGAAGAAGCTCATCGCATTCCTCCAAAAGGAGTTTCCCAAGGACTACGCGAAGATTCGCTTTCCCGAGACGTCGGGCATCGGCCTCAAGCCGGTCTCGCGTGACGGTTCGGAGCGCCTCGTGCGCGCTGCGATCGAATACACGCTGAAGTCTGGCCGCAAGAGCGTCACGTTCGTCCACAAGGGCAACATCATGAAATACACCGAGGGTGCGTTCATGAAGTGGGGCTACGCGCTCGCCGAGAAGGAATACGGCGACAAGGTCTACACCTGGGCCACCTGGGAAAAGACGAAAGAGGCGAAGGGCGAAGAAGCCGCCAATGCCGAGCAGAAAGAAGCGCTCGCCAAGGGTCGCATCCTCGTGAAAGACGCGATCGCGGACATCACGCTCCAGCAGGTTCTCACGCGCCCGAAGGAATTCGACGTCATCGCGACGTTGAACCTCAACGGCGACTACCTCTCCGACGCATTGGCGGCGCAGGTTGGCGGCATCGGCATCGCGCCCGGTGGCAACATCAACTACCTCACGGGCCACGCCATCTTCGAAGCGACGCACGGCACCGCACCGAAGTACGCCGACCTCGACAAGGTGAACCCCGGCAGCGTCATCCTTTCAGGCGAGATGCTCCTCCGTCACCTCGGATGGAACGAAGCGGCCGATCTCGTCATCAAGGGAATGGACGGAGCGATCGCCAGCAGGAAGGTCACCTACGACTTCGCGCGTCTCATGGAAGGCGCAACCGAAGTCAAATGCAGCGCCTTCGGCGACAACATCATCGCGAACATGTAACGAAGGCGGAGCATCGGGCCGAGCAACACAGCTCCCCCGCGTTTCACCGCCGGCGAAACGCCCACAACAAAGAGTCGACGAAACAGAATTTCAGCCCTTGAGCCAAAACCGCTTCGCTCACCCCGTGGCGAACGGTTTTTGGCGGTAACGAGAAAGGTTTATAGACATGCCTACGCGCAAAAAGATTGGTCTCATCGGAGCAGGTAACATCGGCGGCGAGCTCGCACGCCTCTTTGCCAACAAGGAGCTCGGCGACGTCTGGCTCTACGACATCGCGGCCAAAGAAAACTTCGCCAAGGGCAAGGCGCTCGATCTCGAGCAGAACGGCGCAGTCCTCGGCTACGACTCGAACATCCGTGGCACGGCCAACTGGGCCGACCTCGAAGGCGCCGACGTCCTCGTCGTTACGGCCGGCATTCCGCGCAAGCCGGGGCAATCGCGTGACGACCTCGTCGCGACGAACCTCCCCATCATCCGTGACGTCGCGAACAACGCGAAGAAGTACGCACCAAACGCGTTCGTCATCGTCATCTCGAACCCGCTCGACGCGATGGTCTACGAGTACAAGCGCGTCGTCGGCGCGCCGAAGAACCTCGTCGTCGGTATGGCGGGCGTTCTCGACTCCGCGCGCTTCACGCTCTTCATCGCGCGCGAAGCCGGTGTCAGCGTGAAAGACATCCGCACGACGGTTCTCGGCGGACACGGCGACGACATGGTTCCCGTGCTTTCGCACACGACCGTGAACGGCATTCCCGTCACGAAGTTCATCGCGCAAGACAAGCTCAACGCGATCATCGACCGCACGCGCAAGGGCGGCGGCGAGATCGTCAACCTCATGGGCACGAGCGCCTACTACGCGCCCGCGTCGAGCGCCGTGGCAATGGCCGAGAGCTACCTTCTCGATCAGAAGCGCGTTCTTCCGGTCGCGACCTATCTCGACGGCGAATACGGCTACAAGGATCTCTTCATTGGCGTCCCCGCGGTGATTGGCGGAAAAGGCGTCGAGAAGATCCTCGAGCTCGACCTCACGGAAGACGAGAAGGGGTTGCTCAAGAAGAGCGCCGCTTCGGTGCAAGCCGTCGTCGACGTCGTGAAGAAGTCGACCTGAAGGTCAAAAAGGCGCCTCGCGAAATTCCCTCGCGAGGCGCTTTCCATTTTCTGATTTTGAATTTTCCGACCGAGACGAGGTTCCTTTGAAAATCCACGAGTACCAAGGCAAGCAAATCTTCGCGCGCTACGGCGTCAACATTCCGAAGGGCTACCCGGCGACGACCGTCGAGCAAGCAGAAACGGAAGCGAAGCGGCTTCAAGCAGAGACCGGATCCCAGGTCATCGTCGTCAAGGCGCAGATCCACGCAGGTGGTCGCGGCAAGGGCGGCGGCGTGAAGGTCGTCAAGACGCTCGCGGATGCGAAGTCTGCCGCAGAGAAAATCCTCGGTATGCAGCTCGTGACGCACCAGACGGGCCCCGAAGGCCAGAAGGTTCGTCGCCTCTACATCGAGCAAGGTCTCGAGATCGAGAAAGAGTTCTACCTCGGCGCCGTCATGGATCGCGATTCGCGTCGCCTTGCCTTCATGGCTTCGACCGAAGGCGGAATGGAGATCGAAACCGTCGCGCACGAGTCGCCCGAAAAGATCATCACGATCTTCGTCGACCCAGCCGTAGGCCTCGCATCGTACCAATCGCGCCAGCTCGCGTTCGGGCTCGGCCTCGACAAGTACGGGAAAGAGACCGTCGCGAAGTTCGTGAAGCTCATGGCGAACCTCTTCGACTGCATCATGAAAGAAGACTGCTCGCTCTGTGAGATCAACCCGCTCGCCGTTCTCAAAAACGGTGACGTCATGGCGCTCGACGCGAAGATCAACTTCGACGACAACGCCGAATACCGTCATCGCGAATGGAACGAGCTCCGCGACACGGACGAAGAGGACGCGGTCGAGCTCGAGGCCAAAGAAGTCGGTCTCAACTACGTCTCGCTCGACGGCAACGTCGGCTGCCTCGTCAATGGCGCAGGTCTCGCGATGGCGACGATGGACATCATCAAGCACTTCGGAGAGAAGACCGGAGTCGCTCCCGCAAACTTCCTCGACGTGGGCGGCGGCGCCAACCAGGAGCAAGTCACCAAGGCCTTCAAGATCATTTTGAAGAGCCCGAAGGTGAAGGCGATCTTCGTCAACATCTTCGGCGGCATCATGAAGTGTGACGTCATCGCTTCGGGCGTCGTCGCCGCGGCGAAAGAGCTCGGTCTCAGTGTTCCACTCGTCGTTCGCCTCGAAGGCACCAACGTCGAGCTCGGCCGCAAGATCCTCAGCGAGAGCGGCTTGAAGATTACCGCTGCAACCACCATGGCCGACGGAGCGCAAAAGGTCGTCGCTGCCGTCACCGCCAAAGCTTGATCGAGAACAGGAGATAAGAAATGGCAATCCTCGTAAGCAAAGAGACTCGCGTTCTCGTTCAGGGCATCACCGGCGGCGCTGGATCGTTCCACGCGAAGCAGATGATCGAATACGGCACCAATGTCGTCGCCGGCTGCACGCCGACGCGCGGCGGTGAGACGTTCGAAGGCAAGGTTCCCGTCTTCAACACCGTCGAGCAGGCAGTGAAGAAGACCGGCGCCGATACGAGCGTCATCTTCGTTCCTCCTCCCGGAGCGGCGGACGCCATCCTCGAAGCGATCGATGCAGGCTGCAAGCTCGTGATCTGCATCACGGAAGGCATTCCCGTAACGGACATGCTCAAGGTTCGTCGCGTCCTCGAGAGCACACCTGGCACGCGCCTCGTTGGCCCGAACTGCCCTGGCGTCATCACGCCGGGCGCTTGCAAGATCGGCATCATGCCGGGTCACATTCACA
>JAHFDV010000533.1 GCA_023248815.1 Myxococcales bacterium | reverse complement strand
AACCAACAGCGGTCGATGTTCGTGCCCCAGTCGCAGGTTGCCGTTCCGCACGTACACTCGCCGGAGACCCCCGTCGTGAACCCGGACTCACTCGCATATGGATGCAGCTCGTGAACGTGATTGGGTACGACATCGAGCACGACGCGAACATCGCGTGAGTGGGCGCTAGCAATGAGCGCGCGAAGGTCGTCGTTCGTACCGAGTCGTGGATCGATCTCGCGAGCCGCGATGGGCCAATAGCCGTGATAGCTCGAGTATTGCCGCCCATCGTTTCCCGCGTATTCACCGTCCGGATTGCGATTGAGCGGAGAGAGCCAGATCACGTCGACGCCCTCGAGCTCGCCGTCTTCGAGTGCGTGTCGCACGCCGTTGAGTGTTCCGCCCGCGCGTCCGGCAGGTGACGCGGGGTCGGCAAGGGCTCCCTTGTCGCTGCGAAATCGGTCGACCATGATCTGGTAGACGAGCGAGTCGCGGAGATCGGCGCCGACGCCGTTCGGCCAGAGGGTGACATAGCGCGGGTTGGCTTCTCTTCCCCTTTGATCAGCCACGCGGACGCGGACTCGGCGCTTGCCTTTTCCATCATAAGAAATCTGCACTTCGTGATCGCCCGTGACCTCGGTGCGGACGACGGACGAGACCGAGCCGTCGTTCTCTTCGACGATTAGACTCGTGGGTTCGAGCGCGGCGCCGCTCTTGGCGGGCGTGAATGTGAGCGTTGCCGTTGCCTTCTGCGGCGACGACGCGACGCTCGCAACCTCGATGGATGGTCGCTCGCAATCGCGAGAGTCGACGTACGAAACTTCTTCGCCATCTCGGAACGTCGTCGTCCCGACGATTGGGTCGAGGACGCGCACGCCATCGGCGACGAACAGGTACCGCTGCTCACCCGGCAGAAGTGGAACCTTCGCGTGCAGGAAGCCGTCGGTGCGGCCGCCTTCCATTCGAATGCCGGGGCGCTTCCAGTCGTCGAAGTCGCCGATGACTTCGACGTACTTCGCGACTCCGGCCGGCTTGTACCAAAAATCATGATCGCACCCGGGCAGCTGCGCCTCCTCGCTCTTGCAACTCGCAAGCAACGCGAAGAGGGGTACGGAGAGAACGACTGCGCCCCTCATTTTTACACGGGAAGTGTCACGGCTTCGCGCGGAGCGCGATCTTCACGCGGATGAATCCCGAGCTCGGCGAGCCCCACCTTCGCGAGCTCTGCGAAATCGTCGAAGACGTATTTCGCGCGAGCGGCGGCTTCGAGGATCGTGTTTCCGGAAGCAAGCGCATCACGGAGGCTGCTCCGTAAGGTGTCGCGATGCGTGCCTTCGAGCACTTCGCGCATCACATTCGCTGTGAGGAGCGCAACGAGGGGCTCGCGGCGAATCCACGTCGTCTCTTCGTGCTCGTGCACTCCGAGGAACGTTCGAAGCGGCTCGCGTTGTCCCCAGAAAGAGCCCTCTCGGAAAGCAGCATCACGCTCCTCGTGCGAGATGGCGAACGCTTTCGCTGCGGCGTCACCGACGATCGCCGCAAGCGCGCTTTGCAGTTCCGTCGCGCTGGACTCTTCTTCGATCACCCACGCCACGCTCAGCGCCTCGGCCAAGGACACGCCGTGCGCGTTCGCTGCGAGAAGATCGGCCACGAGCGACGACGAACCGTCTGGCTTCGCCGAAGCAGCCGAAGAGGCCTCGCCCAAGTGGACTTCGAGGCCCGCATGCGCGCGGCGTGCGGTCTCTGCGCGACCCAAGAGATCGGCTCGGCGGATGCTCGCAGCGGGCGAGTCGCCCTCGTTTCGAGCTTCACTGATGTCGAGCTGGCCTTCGCCGAAGAGCGCGCGAATGGATGGCACCGAGAGCACGCGCTCGGCGAACGTGACGGATCGCTCCCTCGAACCACGCGCCTCGTCGGCGGGCTGCTGGAAGCCGGCACGCGGACGGTCGAGCAGCCGCAAGTCTCCGAAAACGCGAGCGCCATAGGGACCGAGATCGATGAATCCTGCAAATGAATCGCTCGTTCGAACGTCGTGCGATCGCTTCGCGCGAAACGCGTCTTCGAACGTCGTCGTGGACGGCGTTCCTTCGCCGACGCGAACCTCCGCAGAGACGCGGACCGTTCCCCGAACGAAGGTCGAAGAGTTGTTCACGACGACGAAGACCGAACGCTCGTCCCGGCGATTCGTGAACGCAAAGACGGATTCGAGAACGGTGCCCCTCTCGTCGACGACGTCGAAGAGCCTAAAATCATCCGTGCCCGAGAAAAGTGCGCGATCTCGAACGATCTCGCGCTCGTGTCGGTCCAAAAGTCCCGTATCGATCCCCTCGTTCTCGTACGCGCGACGGTACTCCATGCCGTACTTCTCGCGGAAGCCTTCGAACTGACCGTGTCCGAACATCGGAAGCCCGGGGAGCGTCGCGAGGAGCGTGCACACGGCGAAGTACTTGTCGCCGGTGCCGAATCCGACGGCGGCCGGCTGCTCGTCTGGGTTGTTCATGAAGTTCACGTAGCGACCGAGAAGCCGAACATCGACCTTCATCGCCTCCTTCATGAGCGTGCGATAGCCCGCGTTCTCTTCCGACCGCAGCATGTTCATGAACGCAGAGTTGTAGACGCGGTGCATTCCGAGCGAGCGCACGAAGTAGCTCTCCATCATCCAGAATGCTTCCGCGAGAAGCAGCGTATTTGGAGCTTCGCGCTCGACGCGCGAGGCCACCTCTCGCCAGAACTCCTCCGGCAACGCGCGCTCGAAGTCTTCGTCGTTCATGCCGTAGATGCCGCGAGAAGGAACCCCTGCGGCCTTGCCCACTTCCGGATACCAGAGGCGCCGAACGTGCTCCTTGGCAAGCGTCATCGCCGCGTCGAAGCGCACGACCGGAAACTTCTTGCAGACGTCGACGATCACGTCGAGCACGGCCGCGCGCACGTCGGCGCGGAGGTAGTCGAGCTGCGCCGTGTCGTTCCACGGCATGTTGGTGCCGTCGTTGCCGTGATAGACGTAACGCGCTTCACCCGTCGATTTCTCGATGCGTTGGAAGACGACGGCGGCATCGCTCCGCGTCCAGTAGCCGTCCTCGATGCGCACTTCGATGCGCGGGTCCGAGCTGAGGTCGGGACCTTCGAAGCGATATGAAGGATATGGAGAGAGCGGCGAGCTCAGGAACCAATCGGGCTGCGTCGCCATCCAGTCGGAGTCGATGCCCGTGTGATTCGGCACCATGTCGCAGCCGAGACGAAGACCGTGGGCGGCGCAGCGATCACGAAAGCGATCGAGCGCGGCTTCTCCGCCGAGCGAAGGGTCGACCTCGTAGCGGGTGAGAGCGTACGCGGAGGGCGCTGCCTCAGAATTGCCGCAGAGCTCCTTGATGCGGCGACTGGCGTCGCTGCGTTGCCAGATGCCGATGAGCCAGAGCGTATCGATTCCGCGAAATGTGAGCTCGTCGAGCGCCTCACCCGGTACGTCGTCGAACGTCCGAATCTCGCGGCCCGTGCTGCGCGAAAGCTGGTCGAACCAGACGAGCGTCGCCTTTGCGACAAGAACGGCGCGCGGCATCCACTCGCGATCGTTGGCGTAGCGCGCCGATCCACCAAACGACTGCGCGTAGTGCTCGATCTTCGAGCCCCTTCCGAAGTCACGCGCGTGGGAAGCGCCGAGATGTGCGATGTACTTCGCGCGGTCCGAAAGCTGGCTCCGCACGAGGAGCGCACGACGCAAGAGCCCCGTTCGTTCGAGCACCTGCGAGAATCGCGAGATGAGCGCTTCCAGCTGAGCCTCCAACGAATGCGGAGACTTTCGAATCGGATCGCGAAGCCACTCGACGAGGGAGGACGAATTCGCGCGAGCGTCACTCCCCTCCCCCTTCTCGACGGCCACGCCCTCGAGTGCGTCAACGACCGCCGCTTCGAATGCCACTTGCGAGTCGCTCACGCTCCCGAGAATCGGCGCGAAGCGATCGAGCGCTGGGTTCTCGCGTCCCATGGCGAACAGAAACGCTTCTTCGAGCATGAGCACTTCGCCCGTCGTTCCATGGAACGTGCGCTGCAGAAACTCGTCTTTCGTACACTCTCCCGTCATCACTGGCGTTGG
>JAHFDV010000532.1 GCA_023248815.1 Myxococcales bacterium | reverse complement strand
ATGGCATACTGCTCGCGTTCTCCTGAGGAACGTCACTTTCGTGTGTTAGAAAGTGGGAGCAAAATGCGATGGGATGAAGGATCTGGGCCGAGTGGTGACATCGAAGACCGTCGCGGACAGGGTGGAGGTGGTGGCGGGGGCTTTGGTTTTGGAGGCTTCGGCGGACGCATCGGCATCGGCGGATTCATCGTCCTGCTCGTCCTCAGCTTCATCTTCAAGACGAACTTGTTCGCTCTCCTCGGCGGCGGTTCCTCGCAGCAGGCCGTTCCCGCAACGGAGCGGCCGAGTGGTCCCGAAGAAGAGAAGATGGTGAAGTTCGTCTCCTTCGTTCTCGACGACGTGCAGGCGACGTGGACGCGCGAATTTCCAAAGGCGACGAATGGCCGTCCCTACGAGCGCGCCAAGCTCGTGCTCTTCACGGGTGAAACGCGATCGGCGTGTGGAACGGGCGAAGCAGCGATGGGCCCCTTCTATTGCCCCGGCGATCGCAAGGCATACATCGACCTCGCGTTCTACCAGGAGCTTCGCAAGCGCTTCGGCGCGCCGGGAGATTTCGCACAAGCTTACGTGCTCGCGCACGAGATCGGCCATCACCTCCAGAACCTCCTCGGCACCGAGAAGCGTCTCCGTCGCGAGCAGGAAGCGAACCCGAGATCCGCGAATGCGCTCTCCGTACGAATGGAATTACAAGCAGATTGCTACGCTGGTGTGTGGGGACATTCGACCGCCGAGCGAAAAATTCTCGAAGCGGGCGACGTCGAAGAGGCGCTTCACGCGGCGCAGGCGATCGGCGACGACACCTTGCAGAAAGAAGCTACGGGCCGCGTTCGACCCGAGAGCTTCACGCATGGAAGCTCCGCCCAGCGAACGAAATGGTTCCGACGCGGCTTCGACACCGGCGAGCTCGCAGCCTGCGACACGTTCACCGGCGATCCCTGAGCGGGGAAAGCTCAACCCGACGCTTTTGAGATAACGTTCGATCAAACGATTCAAGGAGCAAGACGATGGGGAAGAATCAAGAGCTCGCAAAAGAACTGCTCGATCTCGAAAAGGCCTTCCAAAGTGGAAGCTTGAGCGAGGCGCAAACCCAAGAATGGATGACGCGCGCGAGTCGACTCTTCAGTCAAGACGAAGACCGCCACGCGCGAAAGAGCTCGCGCCTCCCCACCGAAAATTCGTGCACGATTCGTGCGGGCAAGGGCACATTTCCCTGCGTTCTCACCGAGGTGAGTCTCATCGGGCTCACGCTTCGCGGCGCCGTCTTCGGTTACGTCGATCAGACTTCACCCATCTCGCTTCGCTCCGTCGTCGTCGGCAACGAGACCGTGGATGTCGAGATCCCCTGCACCTTCGTTGCAGCACGCCGCGTCGACGACGAGTGGACGGCCGGTCTCGCGCTGTCGACGCAAGGCAGCGACAACGCCTGGCAGCAGTTCTTCGACAAGGTCTACTACCCGATCTACATCGCGCGCCTCCGTGAGCTGGCGAACGGCGGGACGACCAAGCCTGCAGCGAAAAAGGCGGCCGTGAAGAAGGCGGCTGCGAAGAAAGACGACGCCAAGGCTGCTTCCGCGAAGAAGACGGCAACCGCGAAGCCCTCCACTCCCACGAAAAAGACGGCAACTCCTGCGAAGAGGCCAGCGAAGACTGCCGCGCCGGCGAAGAAAGCTGCCCCCGCGAAGGCCGCCAAGAAGACCTCCTCGAAGTCGCCAGCGAAGAAGGTGGCGCCCAAGAAGACGGTGGCAAAGGCCAAAAAGCCAATCGCCAAGGCCACGCCCAAAAAGGCACCGCCGGCCAAGGCGAAGAAGAAGGTCGTGGCGAAGGCCAAAGCCAAAAAGCCCGCAAAGAAGCCCGCGAAAAAACCCGCGAAGCGCTGAACGCTCGTCCCCCTCCGGCTCGCCGAGCGAATGTAGCCAAGTCGCCTTTACTCGGCGATGATGGGGTTCATGGCTGCTCCGCCTCCCCTTCCACCGCGCGCTCTCAAGGCGCGTCTCGACGGTCCTGTTCCGCAACCATCGCGCGAGGGCTACCTCACGACGATGCAGAAGATGTCGCTCGCCGACATCGCGCTCGCGCTGCGCGACGAGCAGCTCGATGCGCGCATCGTCCACTACAAGGCAGAGCTCCAGACCAACGCCGAGCTCGACGCGATCACGGCGCAAGTCGTCGCCGAGCTGAAAGCGATGCAGGGCGTGAGCTCGACGCGACGCGCCGCCGAGCTCCCCGTGGAGAGCGAAGAAGATCGCACCGAGCGCGAAATCGAGCTCATTCGTGGTCTCAAAACGATGCTCGCACGCCTCTTCAAAGACGGCGAAGTGTCGCCATTTTTGCAGCGCAAGCTCGGCGAGCTCTCCAAGCGCTTCGCGCGCTACTTTTTCGAGAGCGAGCTCCATGATCGCCTTCGCGGCGAAGAGACGATCGCCAAGGTGTGCCGTTCGAAAGAGCAGCTTCTCTATTATATTTTCGCGCGCCAGCAGGCAGACATCATCAAGCAGATCGAGGCCCACGAAGTCTCGAAGCCGGAGATCCGCGAAGGCGCGAAAGAAGTGCTCGCGGCTTACGTTCGCGAGCTCCAGCACGATTTCTTGAGCCGTTCGACCCCCGAGCTCAATCGTCTCGTGAAGATCTTGAACGAAGTGCTGACGGCATTCTTCTCGAAAGATCTTCCGCCGATCCTCGGCGAGCTCGCCTGGGAAGTCGTCAAAGAAGCCAAGCTCGCCGATCAGCGATTGCGTGCAGGATACAAGATTTCTGCCGACATCTTTCCCGCATTCCGCAAGGCTTTCGAACGTCGCTTCTTGCAGCGCCTCGTCGTCATCGTCGAAGAAGGAATGTTGAAGCGCGTGCGCGAATCACAGGATCCCTTCCGTGAAGAGACCCTGCGATTCGTCGCGGACCCGCAAATCTTCAGCGACATCTGCGAGCTCGTCTGCAATGCCGCCTACGACTTCCTCTACCTCGACGGCTTCCTCGACCTGCCGGAAGACTGGCGCGCGACCGTCGCAGTGACCGACGCGAACGCCGTCACGGCTTAGGGCGGCCCGCCGTCAAAAGATCCCGGGCGGATCGACGACGAACGAGTAGAGCGCACCTGCAGACGATGTTCGCGGAACGACGTGGCTCTTGTTGCCGGCCTCGAGGCGGTAGACCGCAGCCCCGGTCTTGACGCCATCTGGCCACGTCTCGTCCCACACTTTCGGATTGGTCGGTGCCGCACCGGCCGCGAATCCGACGGGGGCATAGCCGAGCAATCCGCTTCCGAAGCCGATCGCGCGGTCAGCGGTGGTGAACGTCGCATCCCCGTCGTCCTCGTAGAGCACGACGAAACCGTAGGACACCTTCGGATCACTTACGCAGGGGCCGTCGTTTTTTCCTGCGCGATCGCACACCAAGAGCTTGTCGTTCTTGGGAGCGACGACGGCCGACACCTCGATTGCAACCGTCGTCGTTGCGCCGACGGCGGTGTCGTATGCGGTCTCTTGCACCGTTCCGGCGGTCGCTGGTCCGACCCAGATCACCGCGACGCGGGTCTGCGCCGTCAGATCTTGCGTGGTCAGATCGCCGCAAAATTTCGTGACGCCGCACGCGAGATCGCTCGTCGTCGAAGTCCCACTGTCGCCCGGCAATGCGCCGTCTTGGCTCTCCTGGGTTGCGCTGTCGAAGGCGATTTGTGAGCCCGCGTCATTTGGGTGCGCGAGCGGCGACTCCGCATCTCCGTCGCATGCGGCGAGCACAAGCGCCGGCATAAGAATCCACACAATCGACTTCCTAAGTTTCGTCATCATTCGGCTCAGCCTCCTTGGATGAAGGGTTAACCCGTGAGGTCACGGGTTTGGCCATCCGAGACGACGAACTCGTCGCCTTGTCTCGCAAATGCGCGCAAGCGCGCGCACTTCGAGGACAATTCCTTTTCTTGCGAGCTCAGCCGAGGTTCATCCTGTCTGCTTCGAGTCGCAGCGGATTCGTTCCGAGTGGCTTTAGTCGATCGAAGCCGGACGTCGGCTTGTACACCTCGTACGCGTGGACGCCTTGGTCGAGCGGTCCGTCGACGATGCTCTGCTTCGTCGCATCC
>JAHFDV010000531.1:1989-4077 GCA_023248815.1 Myxococcales bacterium | reverse complement strand
TTCCACTGACGACGTTGCGCACCTTCGGGAGGTCGACGTTGCCCCACGTTTCACCCTCGAGCTTCACGACGACGCGATTGACGGGCTTTCCGATGAGCGCCCGCGCGAGAGCAGGGCGCGGCACCGTGAGCTTTTCGAACGACTCGGCAGCTTCGCGCGGAGGAGCGAGCACGACGGCTTCTTCATCCGGTTTGGCGGGGACGACCTGCGGCCTCGAGTCTTGCGCTGCCCCACCGCTATCTTGCGCCTTTGCTACGGGCGATGCGGACAGACAGACCGCCGACGCGGCAGCCGCCACGAAGAAGCGAGCGATCATCCTTGGGGCGCAACCATTTGGAAGGAGGAGTTATTTGAGATCGATTCGCCAACTCAAGTCGACACCGAGATTGCCGACGGGAGACGAAGAGGCGTCGTTTACGTTGTCGTACGAGCCTTGGACGCTAACACGTTGGCTGAGCCGCCATTCGATGTTTGCGCGAAGTTCTCGGTCTTCGGCGAGGCCTGCGGTCACGCTCGCGCGTACGTCGTCGTTGATGCGTTTGCCGATCGTCACCTGCGGCACGGTTCGACCCGTTCGCGTCGAATAGCCGCCGCCGAAATTGAAGTCGTCGACGATGTTGTTCGTCGCGCTTTTGACCGCGCGATCGGCGCCGCTGGCCGTCGTGAGGACGGCGATCAAGTCTGCCGCTTGGAACTGACTGAACTCTGCACGCGTGATTCCGATCGTCAGAAGAAGCGTGATGTCTTCGTCCGAGAGGGGCGGGTCGCTCGTCTTTTCGACACGAAGGTTGTCGGCCTCTCCGTACGCGTGAAGATCGATGCGCCACTGCCCAGCCGATCGCCCTTGGCCCGACGTGCGATACGTCGAAGAGACACCGGCGCGTCGATACACCGTGGTCGCGCGCACGTCGATCGTCGGCTGAATGCGCGTCGGATCATCGAAGCGAATCGTCCCTTCTTTGATCTCGAAACGATTCTGCAAGAACTGAATCTTGCCGCCCACTTCGGCGCGCAACTCGCCGCGAACGCCGAAGCGCTGGTCCGTACCCGAGATCAAAAGTCCCGTTCCGCCAATCTTGAAGCCGAGATCGGCGAGATTGTTGCGGATGCGGAGCGCGCGCGGCGCTTCGACGCGCAGCTCGAGATTCATCGAGTCGAGCGCAGGGTCGTAGACCGAAACCTCCGTGCGCTGTTTGCGACCGAACTGATTGTAGTCGAGGCTGATCGGACGCGTGTAGTCGAAGGCGGAGAGCGAGATGTTGCCGGAAAGGGTCGGAAGCTTACGCTGCTTCGTTCCTGAAAAATCTGGCGCAGGAAGCTGGAGGCGAAGGTCCGTATCGAAGGCAGTGCTGACTCCATCGGCCGGCTGAAATTGGAGATCGCGACCGCGAATCGTGAACTCTCCGGAGCCGATCGAACCGCTCCGAAATGGAATCGTTCCGAATGCCTCGACCGTTCCCCCGGCAACCTTCGTGCTCGCCCGATCGATGCGGAACTCCGTCGAATCGACCGTCGCTTCGAGATTGAACGCCGTGAAGAGGAAACCCGGAGTCGAGCCTTGACTGCGAATGTCGAGCTCGCCGTTGCGGAGACGAACCGCACCCTCGAGCTTCGGCGACGAGACCGTTCCACCGACGCGAAGATTTCCCGAGAGCGTTCCCGCGGCGCGATCGAGACGCGGGACGATGCCGACGAGTAGTCCAAGATCGAGTGGTGTGAGATCTGCCTCCAAGGCGAGCTCGGGATTGATTCCAAGATTTCGGACGGCACCACGCACCGTGAGCTCGGCGGCGAGCGATCGGTTGGAGGCGCGGAAGGGCAAGTCGGGGAGGACGAGCGCGCCGTTCTCGACGCGAATCACGGGCTCTTTTGCCGCAAGGCGAATCTCTTGTTCACCTTTGACACCCTGCGCGACGACGAGCTCGGTAGGCGTGAACGTTGCCTTCGCGCGCTGCGGCGAGCTCTTGCGCAGCTCCGCAATGTGCAACGTGCCGCTGAGACTTCCGTGAAGAGCGCCGTTTGGATCCGTCTGCGCGCCCTGCGTGGTCTCGGTGATGCGGAAGAGATTTCCGAGGTCGAGCTTTTGAA
>JAHFDV010000531.1:0-1979 GCA_023248815.1 Myxococcales bacterium | reverse complement strand
CACGTGCTTCAGCACGATCTGTCCGCCGAAGAGCTCGCCGTCGATGATCTGCTCGCCGGCCGACGACGTATCGCGAAGCCAAGCCTCCTTGTCGAAGGGCGCCGTAATCGGGCCTCCACAGGCGGTTTTGCCGATCAGCGCGAGCGGCTTCGGAATCTGCGTCATCGTGTGGTGAATTCGCGACGACGGAAATTTTGCACCGCGCAAATCGAGCGAGGTCATGTCGATGTCGGTGTCGACGACGAAGTCTTCGAGCGTTCCTCCGACGTGCACGATGCCCGAGACGCTTCCGTTCAAATCCTTGACGAGCTTCGGCGACATGCTCTCGATGAGCTGCACGCGCGCGAGGGGAATGCCCTCGAGAATGACCGAACCGTGCATCTCGCCTTTGTCGACGACGACGGATCCGAGCACGTTGCCGATACCCTCTCCGCCGGCCTTCGTGCGCGCTTTGCGAAGCGCGATCGTGTGCACTTCGACGCGAGCGCCATAGATGCCGGCTTTCTGATCGTCCCACTCGTAGTCGAGGTCGACATCGCCATCGTCGAACTTCTCGCCGAGCATCGTGATGCCCTTCAAGTGCGCGCGCGCGTTCACGTCGACGAATCCACCACCGCACTTGTCTTCGGGACCGCCGAGCGCGACGTGAATCCGCGCCGTCGGCGCCATGACCATGTCGTAGTCGGCGAAGCGCGGATCTTCGTCCATGTGGAAGATCTGCAGAAAGTCCTTCAGCTCGAAATTCCCCGAGCTCACGGCCGCGTCCATCGTCATGTTCGCCTGCCCACCGAACTCGAGCGTCGCGTTCGACATCGCGTAAGTGCTCTTGTTCTTGGTCGCCGCGACATCGCTGAGCGAGAGCGTCTGGCCGGTGAGGGAAGCGTGGCCCTTCGTGATGTCGCCATAGGGCATGTCGGCGATGACGAAATCTTTCACGGTCACGTCACCTTCGACGTGCGGGTCCATGAAGAAGCCGAAGACATGAACCTTTGCGTCCGCGAGCCCCGAGATCTGCAAACTGCCGAGCGGACCAATCTCTGCGAGGTCGACGACGGCGCGCTCGACGTCGACCTTGAGGGCATTGTTGAATCCGAGATGAACGAATCCGCCGTCGATGTGCGACCGCGGAGTCTTCAGGCGGACGTTGTGGAACTCGAGTGCGTCGGGGCGCACTGCGAGATGCGTCGTGATCGTGCCTTCGGTGACGCCGACGATGCGCGTCTTTTCGACGGCCTCCGAAGCAACGTCGTACACGCCGAAGTTCGAAGTGCGCGCGACGACCTCGCCGTCGAACTTCAGCGGAAAGATCGTGCCGCGAAAGTCCGGTACTTCGATCTCGTCGAGCGTCCAGCCGACGTGCGCGTGTTCGTGAATGCCGAGCGCGCGAAGGAGCGCCGCGAAGTCGGCGTGTGCGACCGAAACCTTGGCCGCAATCGGGATCGAAGGCTTCTCCGTGTCGACCTCGACATCGGCGAGCTTCACGTCACCGCCCGCGAGATGAACGTGGATCTCTTTCCCCGTGACGATCCCTTTTTTGAAATTCAGATGACTCGCGTCGAGCTTCTCGGCGAAACGGAAGTGATCGATACGCACGCCGTCGGCGGCGATGTTCGCGTCGTCGATATCGGGAATCTTCATCCCTTTCAGGAAACTGATGTTGCCATCGAAGTGGACCGACCCTTCGGTACCGGGAAACTCGACGAAGCGCCGCACGAGCGGAAGGGGCGCGCGCACTTCCGCAAAGCCGACGATCTCCGGCAGCTCTTTTCCTTCGGGAATCGAGACGTGGAGATGGCGAGCGCCGAGCTCGACACGAGAGGGTGAGCTCTTCATGTCGGCGCACCCGATACGCGTTCCGCGCTGCGGATCAGGGTCGGCAATGCCTTCGAGCTTGAGACGGTGCACGAGCACGCTTTTGGGTTCGATGCGAACACGCGCATCGAGCGCGCAAAGCGTGTCTTCGTCCGTCGACTCGGTTC
>JAHFDV010000530.1 GCA_023248815.1 Myxococcales bacterium | reverse complement strand
TTCCCCGGCTCCGCGATGGGCTCGCGTAGCTTCTCGACTCCCAGCGCAGCAACGATGCCGCCTTCGACGCGTCCATAGAGAAGGCCAACTCCGCCGAGCGGGAACGTGAAGCCCCCTTCGACGAGTCCCGCCGCTCCACCAGCGGGCCCGATCGCGAGTGCGCGCGGTTCAGCGTCCGCGAGACCGAGCTCGGTCTTCAAGCCTGCGAGTGTGATCGCACTCTTCGTGATCGCCGTAGGGAAGGCCTTACGAACGAAGATATTCGTGTATCCCGCACCCTTCTTGTTGGCGCCGATCGAGGCACGAACTTCGCCGAGGGTCGTCTCCACGAGATCGTGATCCTCTTTGGCGACGAACTCCACCTGTCCCCAATCGTCTTCGTGCATCTGCTGGAAGTCGCCCTCCGAATCGACCGGTTTCGTCGGTGGGACGACATCGGCGAGGGTCGGAATCGAGAAGAGAACCTCCGCGGGAT
This sequence comes from Myxococcales bacterium, assembly GCA_023248815.1. Classification (GTDB taxonomy): domain Bacteria; phylum Myxococcota_A; class Polyangia; order Polyangiales; family Polyangiaceae; genus JAHFDV01. The sequence goes on along the minus strand of JAHFDV010000530.1, from coordinate 3,604 downwards.
CAACGGTGGCCGCGGGGCTCGCCTTTGGCCTTCGTCGAATCATCGCGAGGACGAGTGCCGCGAGGACGGCAAGAACGATGACTTTGAAGATCATTGGTTCGACTCCTGAAGGATGACGACCCGAAGGAGAGGTCATCTCCCTCGGGCCGCAGAATCGTCGGGGCGAGAGGATTTGAACCTCCGGCCTCTTGGTCCCGAACCAAGCGCGCTACCAGGCTGCGCCACGCCCCGGTGGACCGAACACTTGCGTATCCGTTCCGAGTCAGCCGCCTTTCTACGTCCCGAGGCCTAGGAGGTCAAGACTCGAGTGGGGTCGGCGATGAAATCGGAGAAGTACGCTCTCGCCAGCGTCCGCGAGAGTAGACGAATGCGTAGAGGATCGCGCCGATGACGCTCGTGACGGCGACACACCCGAAGAGCATCGTGATGGATCCGTGGAGAACGCCCGTAGCGACCAAGCAGAGGGGAACTTGGACGGCCAGAAGAATGAGCGCGTCGAGCTTGAGCGTCGTTTTCGTCGCGCCCGCACCGACGATCGCGTTGCCGAGAACGATTGCGAATCCGAGCGCTAGATAGCTCGGAGCGACGACGCGCAGGTAATCGAGGCCGACCAGCACCGCGCCTTCGTCCTTGCCGAAAAAGCGCAGGACTTTGGGGGCGAAGAAAAAAAGAAGCGCGCAGAGCACGACGTTCGTCCCGAAGTCGTAGACGGACGTCAGCCAGCCCGCACGGATGGCGCGAGCGCGACCGCCTGCCCCGAGGTTCTGCCCGACGAATGTTTGCGCCGCGCTGCCCCATCCCATGGCTACGAAGAGCGCCATCGTGTCGACACGGAACACGAGCCCCATTGCCGTCGTCGCGGTCTGATCTTCCGCGGTCGAATAGAAACGCGCGACGAGTGAATTCACGAGAAGCATCGCGCCGATGCGCAAGACGAACTGCGTGCTCGAAGGCCAAGCGAGCTTCAAAATACGCTTGATTTCTCGCATGTCTGGACCGAGACCGCCCGTCGGTTTCAGGCGGAAACGCGTCACGAGCAAGATCGCGATGGGAACCAGTGCGAGCGTGCGCGCCGTCACCGTGGCCCATGCCGCCCCCACCATGCCCATGCGCGGAATGCCGAGCGACGCGGCGACGCCGGCCCCCCACGCCAACTTCGCGTTCGGTGGCTCCGTGCCGTAGAGGCAGACCACGGCGAACACTAGATTGATAAGGTTCGAAAGAACGAGCAAGAGAACCGGCGTCTTCGCCGAGCCCAAGGCACGCTGGATCGACGTCATCTGCAGCAAGAAAAAGATCGAGAAGCTGCCTGGTAAGATGATGCGGAGATAGCGCGTCGCGATCTCGGCGACGGCGCCCTTCAATCCGATGAGGTCGTGCGCGATGAAGTTCGCCGCGAATCCTCCGACACCAAAGAGCAGACTCAGGGCCGCGGTGATGATCAACGACTGCCAAGCCGTTCGCTTCACACCCTCGTGATCGCCTGCCCCATGCTGGGTCGAAAGAAGTGTGGCGGTTGCCGTCGTCACTCCGAAACAGACGATGGTTCCCACGGCGGCGATTTGATCGCACACGCCCACGGCGCCCACGGCTGCAGCGACCTCATTCGACGGCAGCTGGGCGATCAGATAGGCGTCGATGAGATTGAACGCATTTTGCAGCGCCATTCCGATCGCGAGCGGAAGCCCAAAACGGAAAAGCTCCCAGGCGAGCGGCCCTTCGAGAATGCGTCGCGTCGCTCGATCCATCGCCCTTCGGCGATAGTCCATGTCGGCTGCGCTAGAAAGTATTTCGGCTGGGAAGGGCGCCGGGAACGAAGCTTCCGAGCCTCGGGCGAAGGCGCATGCCGTCAGTCGAAGCCGACGGAACCGAGATCCTGCAGCTGCCTCGTGATGCGTTCGGTCTGCTCGCGAATCGTTTGCAAGAAGTCGTTGATGTCATCGGGGAGATCCTGCTCGCTCGTCGGCGTGCTTTCGAGGTCCTCCATCGTGCGCTTCAAAAGGCCTGGATTCTCCTGCTCGATACGCGCGAGGGCGATCGCCTGGGCCTTGACGGTGCGAATCAAACGTGCGGCTTCACGCATGAGCTCGCGCTGCTGAAGGTGCGAGCGCAGGGTCGTCGTTAGGACCGCTTCTTCGAATGGCTTGGAAAAGAAGTGCGAGATCGCGCCTGCATTGATCGCCGCAACGGCCACGTCGAACGTCGACTCACCCGTGATGATGAAGCGAAGCGTATCCGGGTAGAGCGCGCGCACGGATTTCAAGAAATCGGTCCCGAGCTGCCCCGGCATCTGTTGGTCGGAGATGACGACGTCGAACGTGTGCTCTTTCAGAAGAGCGAAGGCCTCTTGCGCGGAGCCCGCGGCTTGAACGTCATAGTCCGTGCTGAGAACCCGGTTCAGTATCGTTAGAAGGGGACGGTCGTCGTCGACGATAAGAACGCGGTAACGCATCGGCGGATGGTACCAAGTCCCTAAAAAAAAGGTGAAAAGCGCGAGTTGGTGAGTTTGCGAGACCCACCTCGTGTGGAGAATTCTGCCATTTGCCTCGAATCGAGACGATCTCGCAGAATTTGGCAGTCTCGGGCCCGGGCTAGCGTGGATCCGCTGCCTATGTTAGGCACTCCCCGCCTAAAACGCCGAGAAGAGCGGTCGTTTTCGAGGGTCTGGCACCCCGCGATGTCCCAGGAACACAGCCGAAAGCAGTACGGAGATTGAACATGGCCGAAGCGAAAAAGACCAAGAAGACCACACAACTTCGTCACCTCGTGACGCGTCCGGAGATGGCCTTCCTCATGGAAGCGCACAACGGACTCTCGGCCAAAGTGGTCGAGGAAGCTGGCTTCGAGGGAATTTGGGGCTCGGGCCTTTCGATTTCTGCGGCGCTCGGCTGTCGTGACAACAACGAAGCTTCCTGGACGCAGGTTCTCGAAGTCGTCGAGTTCATGGCCGATGCGACCTCCATCCCGATCCTTCTCGACGGCGACACCGGGTACGGCAACTTCAACTCGATGCGTCGCCTCGTGAAGAAGCTCGAGCAGCGCGGCTGCGCAGGCGTCTGCATCGAAGACAAGATTTTTCCGAAGACAAACAGCTTCATCCGTGGCGCAGCGCAGCCCTTGGCCGACATGGACGAGTTCGCGGGCAAGATCAAAGCCGGTAAAGACGCGCAGTCCGACGACGACTTCGTGATTGTCGCACGCGTCGAAGCGTTCATCGCGGGTTGGGGTCTCGATGAAGCGTTGAAGCGCGCCGAGGCGTATCGCAAGGGAGGCGCCGACGCGATTCTCATCCACAGCGCCCTCCGCAATCCGACGGAAATTCTCGAATTCAAAAAAGAGTGGGCCGACCGCCTTCCCGTCGTGATCGTTCCGACGAAGTACTACACGACGCCGACCGACGTGTTCCGTCAGGAGAAGTTCTCGGTCGTCATTTGGGCAAACCACTTGATGCGGTCGTCGCTCACCGCAATGCAAGCGACGGCAAAGCAGATCATCGTCGACCAAAACCTTCTCAACGTCGAAGACAAGGTCGTCGGAGTTGCCGAAGTCTTCCGCATCCAGGGCGAAGGCGAGCTCGAAGAAGCCGAGAAGCTCTATCTCCCCA
>JAHFDV010000529.1 GCA_023248815.1 Myxococcales bacterium | reverse complement strand
ACGGGATCACTCGAGTTGATGGCCTGGCCGCCGACGTGCGTACCGTTCGTGCTCTTCGCGTCGGACACCCAGAGTACGTCGTCGTAGTCGGACTCGAAGTAGGCGTGGAACTTCGAGACGGTATCGTGGCGGAGCACGATGTCGTTGTTGCGCGCGCGTCCGACGCTGATGCGATCGGCGAAGGGCTTGCCGCCTTCGACTTCACGCTTGCGCAGCGGCGCGATGAAGAACGATCGCTTCGTGAGATCGGCAACGATGCCGTCTTTCGTCGCGAGCTTTCCCGTGTCGATGCGGGCAATGGCCGCACGCACTTTCGGGATCGTCGCGATGCTCGTCGCGAAGCTGATGCCGTCGCGCGTTGCGACGAGCGGAGCTCCTTGTGCGGTCGACGTCGAGAGCAGGCCGTTGAGAAGCTCGGGCGTTTTCTCGCTCGCTTCGATCAACAACATTTGCGTCGTTCCCCACGAGCGGATCGCGTCCGAGCGGGATTGTTTGCGAAACCGTACGACGAGCTCTTCGGGGTGAAGGTTGGTCAACTGGGGCACCTATTCGTAATCATACGAGGAAACCGCCATTCGGAAAATAGGATCGGGAGCCACCCCGCTTTGACTATGCTGGAGCCCCTTGAATCTCCCTTTCGTCAGCAAAGATGCGCTCCTCGAAGAGCTCTCCAAGTTCCCAAAAGAGGCCTATATCGCGACCGATGCCGATGGGACGCTCTGGAGCGGAGATGTAGGTGAGGACTTCTACCGGGCAATGGTCGAGCAGGGAGATTTCCGCGAGGAGGCTCTGAATGAGCTCCGCGGACTGAATCGCGAGCTCGGGCTCTCGACCGAAGGCACGGGGGCCTCTCTCTCGCGCGCGCTCTTTTCAGCCTATGAGGCTGGCAAATTCGCTGAATCTCGCTGCTGCGCCATGATCGCCGCGCTTTCTGCGGGCTGGACGACCAAGGAGCTCGATGCCTTCTGCGTCGCCCTCGTCGAAAAAGAGAACGTGCGCGAACGGCTGCACGACGAGCTCGTCCACGTCCTCACGGAGCTTGCGCGACGCGGCGTAAAAATGGTCGTCGTGAGCGCCTCCCCCGTGGGCATCGTGCGCGCGGGCGTGGCAGCGCTCAATCTTCCGCTCGATCACGTGATCGCCGTGACCCCAGAACTGGTGGGAGATCGTCTTGGAACGCGCATCGTGGACCCAATGCCTTACGGCGAAGGCAAAGCGCAGGCGCTGCAGAAAGAGATTGAAGGCCGGACGTGTATGGCGGCCTTCGGCGACAACGCCTTCGACGTCCCGATGCTTCTCCACTCGAAAATTCCCGTTGCCGTGAGGCCCAAACCGCGTCTCCTCGCGCGCGCGGGCGAAGTTCCGAATCTCCGCACGCTCACGCGCTGAACGGCATGGCCAGAAGGCCGATTTCGGAGTAACTCCGGGAGTTCCAAAGAAGGAGCTCCCATGGATTTCGAGCTGACTCCCGAGCAAAAGCTGATTCGTGACACTGCCCGCGACTTCGCCCAACGCGAGATCGCCCCGAAAGCCGCCGAGCTCGACAAGTCGGGTCGCTGGCCAGACGAGATCGTGAAGAAGATGGCCGAGCTCGGCTTTCTCGGCGTCGCGATTCCCGAGGAGTACGGCGGTGGTGGCCTCGACGCAATCTCCTACGTGCTCGCGATGGAAGAGATCAGCGCGGCGTGCGCTTCGTGCGGCGTCATCATGAGCGTCAACAACTCGCTGTTCTGCGATCCCATCTACAAATTCGGAACCGAGCAGCAGAAGAAAGACGTCCTCACCCCCACGGCGAGCGGACAAAAGCTCGGCTGCTTCGGCCTCACCGAGCCGATGAGCGGTTCGGATGCACAGACGATGATCACGAACGGCGAAAAGACGTCGGGCGGCTGGATCATCAACGGCGCCAAGAATTGGATCACGAACGGCCCCCACGCCGACACCGTGCTCGTGTTCGCCGTCACGGATCGCTCGGGACCGAAGGTGAAACACACTGCGTTTCTCGTCCCGAAGGGCACCCCCGGTTACACGCAGAATGCGCGCGATCACAAGCTGGGCATCCATGCCGCGCATAGCTGCACGATCTTCTTCGACAACTGTAAGCTCGGTGACGACGCCGTCGTCGGCAATCCCGGCGAAGGCTTCAAGGTCGCAATGGCGACGCTCGATGGCGGTCGTATCGGCATCGCGGCGCAAGCGCTCGGCATCGCACGCGCGGCGCTCGAGGCTTCACTCGGCTACGCCAAAGAGCGAAAGAGCTTCGGCGTTCCGATCGCACAACATCAGGCGATTCAATTCATGTTGAGCGACATGGCGACCGAGCTCGAAGCTGCGCGTCTCCTCACGTATCGCGCAGCCCTCATGAAAGACGCGGGCGTTCGTCATTCTCCCGAAAGCGCGATGGCGAAGCTCTACGCGAGCGAAATGGCGACGCGCGTGGCGCACAAGGCCATTCAGGTGCACGGCGGCTACGGCTACTCGACCGAGTTCCCCGTCGAGCGCCACTATCGCGATGCGCGCATCACCGAGATCTACGAAGGCACGAGCGAGATTCAGCGTCTCGTCATCGCCGCATCGACCTTGAGCGCGTGAACATGAAGACGTCTTTCGCATTCGTCCATCCGCTCTCTCTCGCCGCTCTGTCCCTCTCCTTCGCAGCCGCCGGCTGTGGTGGAGGTGAGCCGCCGAAGCCCGTCGAATCGCCGACTGTCGAAGCGCCCCCCAAACGCCCCGAAGGACCGAAGCCGCAGATGAGCCAAGAGCTCGGGTCGATCGACGAAGCGGCGACCAATGCGACCTTCACGAAGGTCTCGAGCGACCTCAACGCCTGCTACAAAGACGGGCGCAAACACCTCGCGTTTCTCTCGGGCGACGTGAAGTTCTTTCTGCGCATCACGGAGGCCGGCACGGTCAAATACGAGATGCTCGAAGGGAGCACGCTCGGCGATCGCGCGACCGAGCTCTGCATGATGGAAGCGCTTCGCAAGGCCGAATGGCCGAAACCCGTCGGTGGTGAAGCCGAAGTGCGAAAGTCGTTCGGCTTCGACCCGCCGTCGAACGTGCGCGCGCCCGTCGCTTGGGAAGGCGACAAGCTCGCGGAGCCTCTCTCGAAGATCGAGAAGGACATTCACAAGTGCAAGAAGGGCTCGAACGCGACCTTCACCGCGACCGCTCACGTTCATCCCGACGGGAAGCACGGCAAGATCGAACACGTCGGGATCGTCGCCAGCACGCGTGAGGGCGAGCTCGTGGTCGATTGCCTCGTGGATGAGCTGAAAGACATGAAGGGGATCCCCAGTCCCGGCAGCTACCCCGCCAAAGTGACATTCACTCTCTAGAATTTCCGCGATCGGTGGCCGCCAAATTCGTTCGGCCCCAGAAACTTCAGAAGGAACTTCGATGGAATTCGAACTCAACGAAACGCAGTTGCTCATCCAGAAAACGGCGCGTGAGTTCGGAGAGCGCGTGCTGGCTCCCCGCGCCAAAGATCGCGACGAAAAGAGCATCTTCCCCAAAGAAGAGCTGCAAGAGCTCGGGCGTCTCGGGCTCCTCGCGGTCAACGTCGACTCGGATCTCGGTGGCTCCGAAGCCGGTGTCGTTTCTTACTCTCTCGCCATGCAAGAGATCTCGCGCGCCTGCGCGTCGACCGCCGTCGCGATGGCCGTCACGAACATGGTGACCGAGGTGATCGCCGCCTTCGGATCCAAAGAGCAGCGCGAGCATTTCTGTCCGAAGCTCGCGGACGGCTCGATGATTACCGGATCCTTCGCGCTCAGCGAGCCCGAAGCCGGAAGTGATCCGGGCGGGATGCGCACGACCGCGCGCAAAGAGGGTACCGATTGGGTCCTCAACGGCGAGAAGCTCTGGATCACGAGCGGCACGCACTCGGGAGTCTTCGTCGTGTGGGCGCGCACGGGCGACTCCAAGACGCACCCGGGCACGCGCGGCGTCTCTTGCTTCCTCGTTGGAAAAGGCACCAAAGGCCTTCGCATCGGCGAAGCGGAAGACAAGCTCGGTCTTCGCGGCTCGACCACGGTGCCTCTCGTCTTCGAAGACTGCCGCATCCCGGAGAGCGCTCTT
>JAHFDV010000528.1 GCA_023248815.1 Myxococcales bacterium | reverse complement strand
CGCTCTACGATCCGGACTTCCTCGGGCAAGAAGCATGGGCGCTCCTGAAAAAGCGCCAATTCAAAGAAGCCCGCGAAAAAGCGCGCGGCGCGATGGCCCTCACTGATCCGTGGCAAAAGCTCCTCGGTCGCAATGCACTTTGTGCGATCGAGAGCGAAGCGGAAGAGCGCGAAGCCGCAGTGAAGGCCTGCCAGGAAGCCTTGGATGCGACGCGCAAGCGCGACCAAGAAGAGGCGAACAAGAAGCCCGAAGAGCGAATTGCGTCGAGCTTTGCGGTCGACGCGTACAATCACTCGGGCGCACTTTTCTCGATGCTTCGCTTTCAAGAGGGCGAGGCGCTTCTTCGCGAGGCTACGGCGCACCGCGAGTTCACGATCGCCAATCCGTGGCGCATGCTCGCGGAGCTCTATCTCGACGAAGGCCGTGGCCAAGACGCGACGTCCGCACTCCGCGACATGCAGGCTTGGCGTCAGCGCAATCCGGCTTCATTGCGCGATCAAGATCGCGCGCTCACGGACGGTACGGTCGCACTCTTTCTTCTCGTCGCTGGCGAGCCCGTCGTCGGCAGCAAGCTCGTCACCCGTGCGATCGATCTTCCGGATCGCCACGGGCTCACTTCTTCGAATCCCGAAGCCACGATCGGCGCCCATGCGCTCCTCGGCCGCGCGATGTTGCGGATGCATGCCGAGCGTCTGCGCGAAGAGGCGAGCGTCTACGGAACCATCCCGCGCATCGCACGCGAGCTCGAAGCGATCTCCGAGCGCATTCGTGCGTGGTCCGAAGAAGAGCGCACGAAGAGCGCTGTCACCGACGGCAATATTCTCGAATCGACCTTTCGCGTTCGCCTCGCGGGCGGGCTCTATCCGATGCCGCCCTGGATGATCGGAGACCTCATCGACATCGTCGGCACGGGCATCTCTGCCGCCAGCCTCCGTCGCGCGCGCGAGGCGGAAAAGGTGCCAAAATTTACCTCGTATTACGACGCGATCGAAGGTGAGATCGCTTGGCGGAACGGCAACGAGAGTGAAGCGGTTCGTCTCGGTGAGCTCGCGCTCAAAACGCTCCCCAAAGAAGAGGTGCTGCTCGGTGCGCGCATTCGCGCGTATCTCGCGGAGTCGGCACGCAAGCAGGGAGACGCCCCGAAGGCGCTCTCACGTTACGAAGAGATGATGCAGACCGACCCCGGTCTCGTGCGTCGTCTCGGAATCTCGATCCCCGTTCAGCTCGACATCGCCTCCAAAGATCCGGTCTCGGACCGCGCACGCACGGTCCTCAATCGGTCGCCGCGCCTTCGCGTCGTGGAAGCGAACGGATTCACCGTCTCTTTCGCGCGCCTCGGAGACGGCGCCAAAGCGTGCATCGAGACGCAGGCGAAGGTGCAGCTCACGTGTGTCCAGAGCGCGCGCTATCACGGCATGGGGCCCAAGAAGAATCTCGACGAATCGGATTCGGACCTCGCCTCACGCACGGTGGACGACCTACACAAGCGCGCGTTTTCGGGGAAATTCGGGCTCACCGACGAAGAGCTGAAGCTGTTCGACGGATCGCAGTCGCTCGCGCAACGCGCACAACGCGATGCCGTGAAAAAAGTGGTGGAGTAACGAGCGGCATGTCCGACCTTCGCCGTCGCGACATGCTGAAGCTCTTGGCGCTGCCCGTCGGCGCCATTGCGCTTTCGCCGCTAGGTTGTCATCGGAAGCATCCCGAGAAGCTGCGACAAGCCGAGGCGCGACGACGCATCGAACTGCCTTCGGGAGTGATGAGCGGAGAGATCTCGGACGAGAGCGCCGTCATTTGGACGCGCGCGAGCCGCAACGGAAAGATGATCGTCGAGTGGTCGGAGAGCGAGACCTTCGAGCTGCCGACGCGAGTGGTCGGTCCGGAGTTCAGCGAGGCTTCGGACTTCACGGGGCAGGTGCGCATCGCAAATCTTCCGAAAGGAAAGCGCATTCACTACCGCGTGGCCTCGCTCGAAGGCATTTTCGCATCCGAGTGGTCCAAGGGCGAGCTCAAGACCGCGCCGGTGGAACGCCGCGACGTGCTCTTTTCGTGGTCCGCAGATACCGTGGGGCAGGGGTGGGGCATCGACGAGGCGCGCGGGGGCATGAAGATCTTCGATGCGATCCGCAAAGCTTCGCCCGACTTCTTCTTGCACGCGGGCGATCAGATTTACGCCGATGGTCCGTTGAAGGCAGAGGTGCCGCTACCGGACGGATCGATCTGGCGCAATCTCATGATCAAAGAGAAAGAGAAGGTTGCCGAGACCCTCGACGAGTTTCGCGGCGCCTATCGCTACAATCTTCTCGACCGCCCCTTTCGCGCATTCCTTCGTGAGATCCCGTTCATTCCGATTTGGGATGATCACGAAGTGCGCAACAACTGGCATCCACGCCAAGACCTCGGTGGCGATCCGCGATACCAAGAGCAGAACGTCGACGTGCTTGCTGCGCGCGCTGAACGAGCCATGCGCGAATACTCGACGCTCGGCAGCGTCGAAAAAAAGTATCGCAGCTTTCGTTACGGGCCTTCCGTCGAAGTCTTCATTCTGGATGGCCGCACCTATCGCTCGGACAACTCCGAGAATGTTTCACCCGGCGATCACTTCCTCGGTCGCGCCCAGCTCGATTGGTTGAAGGCGGGCCTCGCGGCGTCGAAGGCGACGTGGAAGATCGTTCTTTCCGATATGCCTTTCGCGACGGTCATTCCCGACCCTCCAAGGCCGGATCAACGCGTCTTCCAAGACGGCTGGGCAAACGGCGAAGGACCACCGCGAGGTCGCGAGCTCGAGCTCGCCGAGTTGCTCTCTTTCATGAAGAAAGAACACGTCCGCAATCTCGTGGTGCTCACGGGAGACGTGCATCACGCCGCAGTCCACGAGTTTCATCCTGATCGCGCGGCCTTCAAACATTTCGATCCGTTTTTCGAATTCGTCGCGGGGCCGTTGCACGCAGGAAGCTTCGCGCCTGGCCCCATCGATCCGACATTCGGCGCGGAGGTTCGCTACACCTCACCCAAGCCGACGTTCGGCGGTCCATCGGAAGGGCTCCAATACTTCGGCCTCGTTCGCGTCGATGGCAAGAGCGAGCGACTTCGGCTGTCACTCCACGACATCGACGGCCGCGAGGTGTTTGGACAAGAGCTCGTACCCGCGGGCTAAGGTGATGAGTGCAAGTCTTTGCTGCGGGCGGCAATGATCTGCACTCATCCTCCGAGTAGGTGCCGCGCCAATGGACGGCCGAGGTGATGCTTTCCGGATCCAGTCTCTATAGAAAGCGCGCAGAGTTGCTCCAAAATGCTTCGTTTGCCGCACTTGTCACACATGTAGGTTTGGCTCGGTCCCTGCATAGAGCGCAGCATGCGTAGCCTCGCTCTCCTTGCTTCCTTGTGTCTCACCGCGCTGGCCTGCTCGGCGCCCACCGATTCGGACACGAGCGAAGACGAGATCACGAGCGTCAGCGCGCGTTCGCGAAAGCTCGAGTTCGAAGCTTATGTTTACGTTCGATCCGGCGCGAGCGACTCCGAGATCCTCACGGCCGTGCGAAAGCAGACGCAGTCGGCGTTCGGCGCCCTTCGCACATCGAACATCGGCGTCAACAGCCGCGAGCTGAAAGACGTCGACCCGACGACCTTCGTGAAGACCTCGCTCGAGGTGGTGGATGTTGCGAATCCCGCGGCCGCGAAGGCCAAGGTCGACAAAGTTCGCTATCGCTACACGGACGACGCGGTCGTTCCCGTCTCGATGAGCAATCGCACTGCGGTCCCCTCGGCCGTGCTCTCTTCCGACTACGTCTCGCAGAACGCACGCATTCTCAAGGAGTGCACGGCGAACGACTCCGAAGCGCGAGAGTTCGCGAGCTCGATTTGGTACGTCTTCGAGCCGAGCCAGCGCTCGTGTGCCGACGCGATGGCGAAAGAGCAGTCGACGATCGAAGCCGATACCCGACGCTTGGCAGACTCGAAGAAGCAAGTCGCGTCGTCCGAAGTGAAGCGTCTCTATCTGCCGACGACCGTGAAGCTCGGTGCGGACAAGACGAACAAGGGGCAGTCCTACCCCGAATACGATCGCCTCTTTTCGGGCGGAGTGA
>JAHFDV010000156.1 GCA_023248815.1 Myxococcales bacterium | reverse complement strand
CCGACAAGATCGCAAAGACGGCCAAAGACGCCGTGCAAGCGACCGTCGAGTTCACGGAAGAAGAGCTTCATGCGCTCCAAGGCGGCGGAACCAAGGCCGTCGCCTCTCTGAAGAAAGAGATCGGGATCGTCGGCAAGAAGCTCCGCAACTGAGTTTCAGTCCGAAGGAGCGAGGTGGAGCACCGATCGCCCCTCGCTCCTTCAGTCCGTGACAACGCGAGCTCATCGGACGATTCTCGGTTCATGGGTCCGCAGCTCGCAGAAGCGGCACGTGCGCTTGCCAGTGGGGAAGCGCTTCGTGCGCTAGCGCTTGCAGGTCGCGACGACACCGCGCTCGGTCTCACGCTCCGCGGCATCGCGTACGCGCAGCTCGGGGACTTGGAGCTCGGACGAGCGTCGCTTGCGCGAGCCGTCATGGCCAAAGACGCCGACGCACTCACCGTTGCTCGCGCGCGGGCAGCGCAGGTCGAAATCGAGCTCACTGCCGGCGATCCTGCCGCCGCTTCTCGGACGGCACGAGAATCTGCAGAAGAGCTGGAACGGCTCGGGGACGGACGCAACGCCGCCATGCAGCGTCTCGTCGTTGCGCGGGCCGCAGTCTTGCTCGGACATCTCGCCGAGGCACGTGCACTCGCTGCGAATGTGCAGGAGGCCGATTTGCCTGCCGAGGTGCGCGCGGTCGCATTGCTCACGCAAGCCGAGATTGCCACGCGCGCTTTGGCGCCGACCGACGCCGCGCAATCACTGGCGCAGGCGCGCGAGGCGTTGGACTCGTCGCCGCATCCGCTTCTTCTGCGAGCGCTGTCGGCGCTGGAAAAGGAGCTCTCCGTGCCGATCGCTCGAACGCTTCGCCGCGGCACGATCGCGCAGGCAAATCTCTTTGCAATTGAAGATCTCTTCGAAGACGATGTTCTCCTCGTCGACGCGTGCCGACTTCTCGTCGGGGCAGGACGAGTCGCGATTCTTCTCGCGCGTCGCCCCGTTCTCTTCGCTCTCCTTCTCGTTCTTGCGCGAGCGTGGCCGGAGTCCGTACCGCGTGACGAGTTGATTGCGCGCGCTTTCGATGTCCGGACGCCGAACGATTCGCATCGCAGCCGTCTTCGCGTCGAGATCGGACGTCTGCGTTCGGTTCTCGCGGATGGCCTAGATGCCGAACCGGTTGCGACCAAGGATGGCTACGCGCTCGACACCCGCCGCGAGGTTGCCGTGCTTCTCCCGGCGACGGACGACGAGGCTGCACGCGTCGCGGTTCTTCTCACCGACGGCGCTGCGTGGTCTGCGCAGGCACTCGCCGATCACGCGGGCGTGTCCAAACGCACGGCACTACGAGCGCTTTCTGCGCTCGTAGATGCCGGAGGTGCGATTCGAACGGGGTCGGGGACCTCCGTGCGGTACACGCGCCCAGGGCCTCCCATCGCGTCACGCATGTTACTCCTCGGACTTCTTCCGAAGAGCTAAGAACTTCGAATGGAGAACATCACCATGAGCGAGCAAACGACGAAGACCAATTCGACCGGCCACACGTTCGACGCAGAGGTCGTTCGCGAATTCAAACCTCTCGAAGACGGCTCGGTGCACGGTGTCACCTTCGACGGCAAGCTCGTCTGGTACGCGCGCGACAACGAGCTCGTAGCGTTCGATCCCGTGAGTGCGAAGGTCGTCCGTCGCCATGCGCTTCCTGGCGCGCAGTCCGGCACTGCGTTCGACGGGAAGCACATCTATCAACTCGCAGGCGTCGACATCCTCGTCGTCGAGCCCGAGACCGGCAAGGTCGTGCGAAAGATCCCCGCGCCTCCGAAAGGAACCAACACGGGAATGGCTTGGGGAGACGGATATCTTTGGATCGGACAGTATCGCGAATCCCGCATTCAGAAGGTCGACGCGAAGACGGGCGAGATCGTGAAGACTCTCGCTTCGGATCGATTCGTCACTGGTGTGTCGTGCGTCGAAGGCGCGCTTTGGCACGGCGCGGTTGCCGACGGCAAGGAGAGCGAATTGCGGCGGCTCGCGAACGACGGCAGCGTTCTCGAAACACTGCGCGTACCCGTCGACTCCATCTCGGGCGTCGAAGGAACGAACGACGGCACGTTTTGGTGCGGTGGCGGAAGCAAAGGGACTCTCCGCGAAGTTCGTCGCAAAGTGGATTGAGGCTCGCGCGAATTTGAAAGAGACTACGGCGCATGGCGAATCCTGAAGGCACACCGATCTGGTACGAGCTCCTCACGAACGACGCGGCGGCTTCGGTGAAGTTTTACGAAGAGGTCGTCGGCTGGAAGGTGACCGCGCCGCTGCCTGGCGGCATGGAATATCGTCAGATCGACACGGGGCACGGCTTCGTGGGCGGGATGATGGAGCTCAGCGAGCCCATGCGTCGCAACGGTGCCAAGCCCACGTGGCTCCTGTATATCGGAGTGGACGACGTCGATGCGTCGACGAAAATAGCCGAGAAAGAAGGCGCCAAAGTGCTCCTCGAGCCGTTCGACATTCCGAACGTCGGGCGTCTCGCGATGCTCGCCGATCCGCAGGGCATTCCGTTTTACGTGATGCGCGGCGCCAGCGACGAATCGAGCACTGCCTTCGAGCGCACGGGCATGGGCAAGTGCAACTGGAACGAGCTCGCCACGCCAGATCAGGTCGCCGGTAACGCGTTCTACGCGAAGGTGTTCGGATGGAATTACCCCGACAAAATGGAAATGCCGGGCGGCGCAGGCGACTACGTTTTCATCGCAGTTGGCGAGTCGAGAATCGGCGCCACGATGAAGCGCACGTCCGAGCAGCCTCCCGGTTGGATGTTCTACTTCCGCGTCCCGAACATCGACGCGGCCGTCGAGAGAGTGAAAAAAGCTGGCGGGAAGGTGCACGCCGGCCCGATGGACGTGCCCGGAAACGATCGCGTGATCGTCGCGAGCGACGTCCACGGCGTTCCCTTCGGCCTCGCCGCACCGGCCGTGCCGCCGAACTAACGGCGCGACAAAAAGAGCGTCTCCGTATCTTTCCTGCCTCGTGGATCGTCTTTGGTTAGAGGAGGCAGAGAAAGACATGACATCTCTACGAAACAAGGTGGCCGTCGTGATCGGAGCGAGCTCTGGTGTGGGGCGTGCGACGGTAACGCAGCTTTTGGCAGAGGGAGCTCGCGTGACGGCGATCGCGCGAGGAGCCGAGGGGCTCGCGAGATTGAGCGCGGAGACCAAGGGCGTAGCGCAGACCATCCCCGCGGATGCGACGGACCCAAACACGGCGAATCGCGTATTGCGAGAGCTCCGTCCCGACCTCGTCATCCTCAGCGCAGGGCAGATTCCGAACATGCAGCCCATCGACGAGCAGACGTGGGAGACGTTCTCGGAGCCGTGGAACTCGGACATGAAAGCCGCGTTTCATGTCGTCCAAAGCGCTCTCACGGTTCCGCTCGCCCCTGGGAGCACGGTCGTCATCGTTTCGAGTGGCGCGGCAATCAACGGCTCGCCGCTATCCGGAGGGTATGCCGGCGCCAAGCGCATGCAGTGGCTGCTCGCCGGCTACGCGCAGAAGATCTCGGATGCGAAGAAGCTCGGGATTCGCTTCGTCGCAGTCGTGCCGACACAGCTCATCCAGGACACGCCCATCGGAGATGGGGCGTCCGCAGCTTACGGTGCTCTGCAAGGTATCTCCGGTAGCGACTTCATGAAGCGCTTCGATGTTCCGCTCGACGTCGAAAAAGTGGGCGCGGCCATCCTCTCGGCACTGCGCGGAGAGCTCGAAGCGACGAAGACCGCGCTCGGCGTCAACGGGAAGGGCGCCGAGGCTCTCGCGTGAAAGACGGCGACGCGCTCGCCCTCTTGCCCGCCATTGCGGCGTCGCGAAGAAAGTTCAGCGAGCTCGTCGTCGACGTGCGCCCCGAGCTGCACCGCTACGCCTCGCGCATGACGGGCTCCGTCTTCGACGGCGAAGACGTCGTTCAAGATGCACTCGCGAAGGCCTATTACGCCCTCGGCGAGATGGATGAGCCGCCGTCGTTCAAACCTTGGCTATTTCGAATCGTTCACAACGCAGCGATGGATGTCTTGCGACGCTACGATCGAAAGAATGTCGAACTCTTCGCCGAGGTGCCGGAGCGCGTGAGCGATGAAGAGCCGCGCGTCGACCCCGAGCTCCTCGAGGCTGCGCTTTCGGTCTTCGTCGAGCTTCCTCCCGTGCAAAGAAGCGCCCTGATTTTGAAGGATGTTCTCGGTCATTCACTAGAAGAGGTAGCGACGACGCTCGAGACGACGGTTGGCGCCGTGAAGGCCGCGCTGTCGAGAGCACGCGAGAACGTCCTTCTTTCTCCTGGGGAGAAGGCGCGCGCGCCTCGGCCGGCGTCCGCAGAAGAGCAAATCAATCTCGATCGCTATGTCGCGCTTTTCAACGATCGCAATTGGGACGGGTTGCGTGCTCTCGTCGGCTCGGAAGCCCAACTCGACCTCGTGTCCCGGCTGAAGAAGAGTGCGGCGGACGCTCATTACTACGACCACTACGCGGCGGTGGCGGACGCCGAGGGCCTGCGTGCCGAGCGCGGCTTCGTGGATGGAACGCCTGCCATTGCGATCTTCCGCCCCGCCTCGAGCCCAATCCCGGCGTACTACGTACTTCTCGGATGGAAGGACGACCGCGTCGCACTCATTCGTGACTTCAGGTACGTGCCCTACATCGTGAATGGATCGCGTTTCACGAACGAGGCATGAACTGCGCGCCTTCCGCTTCTCGCCCATAGCGTGATCACTCGCTCTGGGGTGCCACCGCGTCGAAGATGAACCGCAGATCTGGAACACGCTTCAAGTCGATGGCGTCTCCCACGCGGGCCCGAAGAAAAGGGGTCGCGCGCACGAACGCGCGTTCGGCTTCGCGCACTCCTTCGCTTCCCAGGCCGTTCTGGCGAAGAGCAAAGTGAACGCGCGCGTGTCGGTAGTCGGGAGAGAGAACGACCGCGGTGATGCTTGCTCCCTGCAACGAGGGATCGCCGACGTCGTCCTGCAGCAAGCTTCGTAGCTCGTCGAAAATGAGCTCCTGAAGGCGGACGAGCCGATAGCCGACGTTTTCTTGCTCGTGTCGCATCGCTTCACGACGATCGATAGGCGGACGGTGCGCACGGGTCAACTCTGAGATAGCTTGAGCTCGGGGTGAGAAGGTGATGACGACGAGCACCAATACGAACGCGCGCTGGATCGGCGTTCTCATGATTCCGTTCGCGCTGCTCAGCGCACTCCTCTGCTTCGTCTTCGTCATGTCGAGTCAGTACGGCTGGAAGAACGAAGCCGGAACGTCCCTCACGACGGGGCTTTCGACTGGCCTCATCACGCTCTGGCTGTTTCTCGCGGGCATCGCACTCATCCGCCGGCGTCCTGCAGCTTCGTTGAGGGCCCCGGGAGTTCTTGCGATGGCTGGGGGCGTTCTCGGAATCGCCGCGCTCCTTCCGCAAGCTTTCGGAAACGATCGCGTGACGGAATTCGTGAAGTTTGCGTGGATGTTGCTGCCAGGGATCTTCGGCAGCGGGGTAGCTGGGGCGGGCCACATACTCTCGGCACGTGGAAAAAATGGCTTGCCGCTCTATCTCTTTGGCGTGCTCGGATTCTTGGGATCCATCCTGATGTTCGCGCTTCTCGTTTTTCGTATCGTGAAGTGAGCTCGTCTCTCGAACCCAACCTGCATGCGTAGGCGCGTCGAACACCTCCGTGGACTCGGGAAGCTCGCGGTCGAAGCGACGAAGGGCGTCACCGAGCTCGTGCAAGAGATGCAAGGAGCGATCGGTGGCGCGCCCGCACGAATTCTCACGGCTCCCGTCTATGCGAGCATCAAAGGAGTGACGTCGGTCATCGGCGGCGCACTCGACCTCGCGCTCGGGCAGGCATCGTCGCTGCTCGAGGAGAGCTCGAACCCCGCCGAGACGGGTGTCGTGCTCGCCGCGCTGAACGGCGTCCTCGGCGACTACTTGGCAGATACGAAAAGCTCTCTCGCGATCGAAATGCGCGCTCATCCCGTCGATCGCGCCAAGGCGACTTCGAAGGTTCTCCTCTTCGTTCACGGCTCATCGATGAATCACGCCTCGTGGAAGGGCGCGCGCGAGCTCGGCTACACTCCACTATTCGTCGACTACAACAGCGGCCTCCACATCTCGACGAACGGCCGTCGGCTTGCGGCCTTACTGGACGAGATCGTTTCGGGATGGCCCTTGCCCGTCGAAGAGATCGCGATCATTGCGCACAGCATGGGCGGTCTCGTGACGAGGAGCGCGTGCCACTATGCAGAAGAACGCCCGCATCTCTGGCGCGCCAAGTTGCGTGCGATCGTTTTCATCGGCACTCCTCATCACGGCGCGATGCTCGAGCGCGGTGGGAATTGGATCGAGACCATTCTCGGCGTGACTCGCTACAGCGCCCCTTTTGCGCGCCTCGCGAAGATCCGCAGCGCCGGTGTGACGGACCTACGTTTTGGAAACGTGATCGACGATCATTGGAAGGGAACCGACCGCTTCGCTCTCGAGACGGACGTTCGCTCTCCCGTGCCTCTCCCGAACGACGTTGCGTGCTATGCCGTCGCTGCGGAGAAAGACGCCCTCGTCCCGTTCGCCAGCGCCATGGGCGAGCACGCGAACTCCGAGCTCAACCTGGGATTTCCGGCGGATCGTCGCTTCATCGCGAAAGGGATGGGCCACGTCGGAGTGCTCTCCGACGAGAGCGTTTGGGAGCAGGTCGAAAGATGGCTTCGATAGGAGCTTGAATGCGCCTGGTCGAGGGGATCTCGGACCCTACGGTCCACCGTATGGATTCACTCCCTTTTGTCGACGAGCACTCGCGCCATCTTCGCGCTACGCCGGAACGCGCGTGGGAAGCGCTCATGCAGTTCACGAGCCGCACGCTCGAACGCGCAGCGCCTGCGACCTTCGTCGCACTCTGGGATCTCGAGCCGAAGGCTGGCTTCGCCGTCGCCGAGAAGACGCCCCCGCGCCACGTAGCGCTCCGCGGTAAGCATCGCTTCTCTCGGTACGAACTGGCGTTCGATCTCGTGCCGGATGGCGACGGTGTGAACGTAGTCGCGCGGACGTCGGCGGAGTTCCCGGGATTCAAAGGACGCGCGTATCGTGCGCTCGTCATCGGCAGCGGTGGGCACAAGCTCGCGGTGGGGTACATGCTCCGGCAAGTCGCGCGAAGAGCCGAGCGCTAGAAAGAGCTCCTGCAGAGGTCATCCCGTTGCGGAGGCAATCAGTCGCAGTAGCCTCGGCGTCACGTCGGCAGGCATGACCGAAGAAGACTATTCGCGCATCACCCACGACTTCACCATTACGGCCGCGAAGGCGCTCGTTTGGCCGACGATGACGTTCGTCTTCGTTTCCGGGAGCGGCGCAGACGGCACTTCGATGTGGGCCGGCGTGAAGAAGACCGAAGACGATCTCCGGACGATGCCTTTCAAGGAGCGGAAGAGGATGCCCGTCATGCGAAACGAAGCGTGGCGGCAAGTCTCTTCACGATCGCCAGCGACTCGGACAATCCGACGCGCTGCACCGGACCCACGATGTTCGCAACCGATTTGCCGTCCGTGAGAAACGACTCGACGACGAACTCGTCGGGCATCGTCGGCGCTTCGAAGCAACCCCCGGCGACGACGATGTCATCGGTGCATGCGCTCCACTCCTCGAAAGGCGCGCCGCCCCACGTCTGTTCTCGCAAGAGCGCGATCATGCCGACGTCGTCCAACGTTCGAGCGACCGAGCTCTCGCGTCTCACGTTCATGTAAAAACCGAACGTACTGGAGCGCAGGTAGATGCCATGAAGGGCGATCACCTCGTCCGGTGCCGCGTCGACTTCCCATTCTCCTTGCTCGATGTCGACGGAGAGGCCCTGGTGCGGAACTTCGATGCGCATCGTCGCTGCGAATAGTATGACCCAGAAATGCTCGAATTCGCCCGCATCTATCTTTTCGTCTTTGGCGTGCTCACGATTGCCGGAGGGGTAATGGGCTTCGTCAAAGCGAAGAGCTTGCCTTCGCTCATCGCGGGTGGACTCTCCGGCGTGCTGCTCGTCGTCGCTGGCGCGCTCGCTTCGACGGGCTCGCGTCTCGGTTTCGGCCTCGGTCTCGTCGTCTCACTCGCGCTCGCGGGTCGTTTCGTCGGGGCGTTCCTCAAGAGCAAGAAGCTGATGCCCGCGGGGTTGATGGCGGCGCTCAGTGTCGCTGCCATCGTCATCACGACGCTCGCGCTCTTGCGTTGAAGGTTACTCGCGCGAGACGTCTAAGTAGGCAGATCGTCCGCGACGCGCGACAGGGCTCGGCCGCGCAAGGAGCTCGGGACCCGTCCATCTCGCAGATTCTCAGCGACGGCTTTGCGGAGCGCATCGGTGATGCGAGTCACGCGAGCGCGATCTTTCGACCAAAGGACGGTCTCTTTGCCCATCGTCGTCTCGACGATCACGCCGTGGTTGTCGCGGAGGCCTCGAAACAGAAAGAGGCCGATGACGCAGGGGATGAGACCGAGAGCGCCATAGGCTCCATGAACGATGGTGCCGACGATGCCCCCGCCGATGCCGAGCGCGAAGACGATGACGGCAGCACTGCGATTCGAGGCCATTTTTTCGGTCGCGACGTCGACGACGTCTTCCATGGGATAGGTCGTCACGCGCACGACGAAGCGCCGATTGGTCACGAGCACGTCGCCATCGGAAAGGTAGATCTTCTCTTCGCGAACGGGCTCGCGACTCGTTTGGTAGCGTTCGATCGATTGCGGATCCACGGGGGTAGCTCCACGCTATCCGACGCGACGCTGCAGCCGCTATATGCCTGTAGTCATGGTGAACTATGTAGGTTCGGCGAATTTCTCGCCTTAAGTAGCTTTAAGTCGTCGCGGGCGTCGGAGGACTTTTCGGTTCGACCAGGCGGTGAACGCGAAACATGAGACCGATCGTGAGAAGCATGGCAAACGCGACGACCCGACCAAGCGTGGGGTAGTGCGCGAGCGGCGATGTCGGGGTCTGCTGCGACACGATGAGGCCCGCAACCCAGGCGGCGACTCCGCCCGAGAGCTGCTGCAAGGAAGAGCTGATCGACATGTAGGCGCCGCGATCTGCGAGGTCGGGCAATGCCGACGTCATCGCGAAGGTCGACACCATGCGCGCCGAGATCGAAACGAAGAGAACCACGTTGAGAGCGATGACTTGCCAAAGGGGCACGGGTCCGAGAGACGTGTAGATGAGCACCATCGCGATGCCCAACACGGAACCGAGAACGAACGTGCGGTAGCGACCGAACGAGTCGCTGAGCCGACCGAGGAGCGGGCCCGCAATGATCGAAGAGAAGCCCGTCACCATGTAGATGAGCGGAAGCTTCTCGAGGGGAATGCAGATGTTCTGGACGAGATACGTGCTGCCGAACGGCATGAGCATGAAGCCACCCGTCGCGAGGAGAATCGTCGCCGCGAAGCCAGTGAGGTAGCGGCCGTTCGACGCGGTGCGCACTAGATGCTCGACGGGATCGCGCCGCGGCGCGGAGAGATGCGCGGTGATGGGCTGGAGCTTCGTGATGATCGCGATTCCGGCAAGCGAGCTCACCCCGACGATCATGAGGAAAGGAGCGTGCCAGCCAAAGTGATTCGCAAGGTAGAGACCGATCGGAATTCCCAAGATCTGACTCGCGGCGAAGGACGTCTGAATGAAGCCCGCCACGCGCCCACGCATCGACACGGGAAAGATGTCCGCGACGATGGCGAAGCTGATCGAGCCGATGACACCTCCGAAAATCCCCGTCACGATTCGAGCAGCGAGCAGGAAATGGTACGTCGGCGCGAGCCCGCAAAAGAGCGTGCCCAAGAGAAAGCCTGCGTAAAAGAAAAGGAGGAGCTTCCGGCGGTCGAACCGATCGGCGAAGCCCGCCGCAAGAAGTCCCGAAGCGCCGGCGCTGAAGGCATAGGCCGAGACGACGAGACCGAATTGCTGCGTCGAGATACTCAACTTCTCGATGAGGATGGCCCCGAGAGGCGAGAGGATCATGAAGTCGAGCACGACCGTGAACTGCAAAAATGCGAGCAGTGCGACGACGAAGATTTGATAGCGAGAAAACGAGTCTTTCATGATGCGGCACCTAATCTCGAGGGGGCGACGTTCATATCGCAAGCCGCAGAAGATGTCGTTCTGAGATCCGTGATTCCTCTTTCGAGAGTGGCGAGGTTTGCGGGCGCGCACTAGGGTCCAGTGATGCGCTTTGAAACATCGCGACTCTTTCTCCTCGCCGTTCCTTTCGCCGCCTCGTCTCTTTTTGCGTGTGACTCGACGAGCTCCTCGCCTTCGGTCGACGGTGGCAGCGCTGGTCTCGATGCGCCCACGACGACGTTCGACGGCGGTGACGCGGGGGAGGCGAGCGACGCTCCTGCAACTACCGGGTCACTGACGAGCTGCGGCGCCAAGCAGCGGCTCGACACGCTCGGCGGGGTGAGCGGGCAGGGGATCCTGTCGGCGGCTAGCCATGGAGACAAGTGGGTCGCAACGTGGTCGCAGCTCATCGCCATTTCTGGCGACGGAAAAGAGCACTACAAGGCGCGCTCGTTCGATGGATCGGCCCTCGGCGCCGAACTCGACGTCGATCTCGATCCCTATGGGCTTCAGAAGCCACTCGCCGTCGACGGCGCGGGACATGCAATTTTGGAGCAGTACGGAAAAGATGGGTGGGGACGACGCGTCTACGATTTCTCGACCGCATCCTTCGGCGCGGCCACTCCTTCACAAGCCGTCGGCACGTCCAACATCGACGGAAACCTCGCGAGCGCGCGTGGCACGGGCGCGATCTCGGCCTTCTTCGACGGCACGGTCGTCAAGTCGGACAAGTGGTCTACCGCCACCGGCAGCTGGAGCTCCACGGGCCTCGCCCTGACCACGCCGAGCGTGATGTTCGTTCGGGTCGCGGCCAACACGTCGGGCAAGGCGGCGCTCGCATTCTATCGACTCCGCGAGAATTCGACGTACGACATCACGATCGCGACGTACGACGGATCGTCGTGGTCCACGCCCGCGGTACGCAATGTCGCGCTCGCCGATGGTGAGATCGAAGGGCGAACGTCCCTTGCGGTTCACCCGAACGGCGATGCCTTGTTCACGTGGGTTCAGTCTTCGAATGCCACGCCGACCGTAGTGTTGTCGGCGCTCATGCACGCGGGCACGGGTGTGCTCGACGCGACCACGACGGTCGACACTGGAACGGGCACGTTGAGCAGTCCGAGCGTCGTCATC
>JAHFDV010000527.1 GCA_023248815.1 Myxococcales bacterium | reverse complement strand
CTTCGGACGGCGGGTCGCGCTTCGTCACGCATGAAGAAGTGACGACTACGAGCTATCTCCTCGCCGGGCTCGATGGCGAAAAAGCTTTCGTCGACCGCGTGATCGTCGGCGAAGGACGTTATGCGCGCCTTCGTTTGGACTACGGGCCACTCGCGAAAGATCGCATCGAGTCGAAGCTCGAACATACGCTCGCGACGTTCGCACTCGTGGCGCGCAGCAACGGTCACTAGGAGACTTGCGCGTCCTTCGATGGGCGGGTGAGGGGAATCGAATCGATCATCGAGCAGGACATCCATGTCGCGCTCGAGTGAACCGAGGTTCTCTCGCCTTTTTGAAGCTAGCTCACGCAACAGACTCACGGCGCGTTCTCCGTGACGGCGAAACCTCGGTTCCATTGTGAGAATCGAGGCCCATGACGACGTGGACCTCGCGCGACGGCCCATCGTCGCATCTCTTAAATAGTCATCATTTTCTAGGGTTGAACGTGGAACGACGATTGCTAATCGATGTGTCATGCACCGCCTTGCTCAAGTCTTCTTTGCCGCTCTCCCCTTCGCCACGGTCGCCTGTACGGATCCATTCTGTTCGAGCACGGATCCCGACGTCGACTATCACCGGGTGACACTCGAGCCGACGAAGACGCAATCGCTCTTCGCCGATGTCGAAGGTGTGTGGGAGGCGACGACGACGGATGGGAAGCTCGTTCAACTCTCGCTCTGTCGCTCGACCGTCAAGTACCTGCAGACGGATGACATCGATTTGGCGAGCACGCTCACCACTTCGCGCGAGGTCGTTCTGAACGAAACGACGGGCGGGAGCATGGATGGATGCGGAGAAAAGTTGGTGCCATCCGTGACCGCGGTCGCATCTTGGAAGGGAAGCTGGGCAATTGCTGGGACTGGCAAGGATGTGACCGTGTCCTTCGTCACCCCGAAAGATCCCTACCCCGCGATCATTTCGCTGAGCGCAGACCTTGCTCCCCTTCCGAATATTGGCCTCGATCCGAAGTCACTTACAGTCGACCGTATGGCGAAGACGTTGGAAGCGACGACCTACAGCGTCGATCCGTCCAAACCGAGTGGAAGCACTCAGACAACGCAGCCGAGCCTGACTTTCAGCAAAGTGGGTATCGGCGAATGCGCTAGCGCTGACCCCGGAGAAGCTGCGGCGGAAGACGCGGGACAGGGAGGTTGAGCGCGAACCTCCATCGATCACGTGTTCATGCAACTTTCCCTCGGCTTCTGGCCCGCATAAGATCGCGCGGTGAACTCGATCGCCAAACTTCTTCTCGCTGTCACTTCTCTCACGCTGACCGCTTGCGGAGGCGCCGCATCGGCGCCCCCAAAGACGCCGCCGGCTGACACCATCACGTCGGGCAAGGGCGAAAAAGCAGGAAGCGCATCGGCGCCGCTCAAAGGCAGCTACCGGATCGTTACGGGCTCGGACGGCACGACCGTCGTCTCCTTCGCCGACGCACTCAAGCGTCAAGGAGCGGTCGGAGAGTTCGTGATCACTTTCGAGGAAGACGGAACGACCACGCTCGGCGTCTGGACGGCATCGCGAAAGCGTCGTGAAGAAGCTCCAGGTCGCTCGCTCGATACGCTGTGTCGCGCGCGAGCCATGCTTGGCGTGGCGTGGAACGACAAGACGATGACCCTCGCCGACGACTTCGCCGTCTCCGGATGGAGCGATGCAGTGATCTCGGAGAAGACGCAGAAAGGAAACTCGACCAAGAAATCGAAGGCCGGGTCGAAAAGCGCGTGTTCCTTCCAGCTCAAGAAAGGAAACTATCGATTCACCCAGAAGGGTGACGCCGCGCTCGTGATGGAGCAGCTCGGAGAAAAGGTCGGCACCTTCGAACTGGAAGCGAGTCGTCCGGTTCAAGACGTCGACATCAACGGCGTGTCCGATGGTTTCGACGAGTCGGAAGCTACGGCAGGCGCCCACTGAGAGCTCGGACGTCGAGCTCGTTCGCGCGTAGCGAGAGGGAGATCTAAGACCTCGTACTCTTGGCGGAGACAGCGAGACGCGACGCATCTGTCATAGCGGCGCTCGAGTCGCTCTCGTGGTGTCCGCAATTTTTAGGGTTGCGGGCCGAATCCTCCGAGTGGAACGCTCTTTGCGATGGGCACCTCATGCTCAAACTTGGTCTCGTTGCTGCCGCGGTCGTCTTCCCTCTTTTCGCGTTAGGCCTTGGCGGCTGCGTTGACTGCGCCAGTGGGCCGTTCGATTCTTCGGACGATCCGCCGATCAAACGCGCCGAGGTCAAGTTCGTCCCCGAGAAGACGCGCGCGCTCTTCACCGATATCGCGGGTGAGTGGGAGAGCACGGCACCGGGTTACGCACTGCGCATCGAGCTGTGCGAGCGCGCCCAGAGTAATGAGCGCACTGGTGACTACTATCTCACGAGCCTCGATGACAAACCCTTGGCGGCGACGTTGAGCGAACAGGGCGCCTCGAGTTGCGGCGCTCTCGGTCCGCGCACATCAGCCGTCGCAAACTGGGAAGGAACGTGGTGGACCAATACCAACGCCCAGGCGATCACGGCTGCGCTCACAACGACGACCGACCCGTACACGAACGATCTTCAACTCGATGTCACGAGGACGGAGGCGGCTCAGCGGATCGAGGCGCAGAAGTTCGTCGTCGATCGAGCAGAAGGCCGTCTAAAGGCCGAAACGCTCGTTGGAGACCCGACCACGAGCGATCGCGTTTATCGCGAGTTCACCTTTCACAAGGTGGGTCCGGGGCATTGCGGCGAGCTCGTTCAAGTTCAAGACGCTGGGGCGCTCGATGAAGCAGCTACGGATGTCGGCGATTCAGGCGCTCTCGACGCGGGAACCGATGCGGTCGCCGATGCGCAGAGCGACGCATCGATCGGTAAGTAGAGTCGACGCACAGCAAGCAAAGGTTCGCCCGCTTCCCATCGCTCAAAGAAAAAGCCCACTGACTTTCGTCAGCGGGCTTTCTCGTTTTCACGCCGAATGATTTCTCACTCGGCGCGCCTCACCGCGCGTTAGTTGTGCGCGGGAGCGGCCGCTTCGTCTTTCTTGATCGGCGTCGGTTGGGATTCGAGCGCTGCTTCCAGCACCTGGTCCATCCGGCTTGCCCAGACGAACTCGAGCTCGTCCCTGATCTCTTTCGGGATCTCCTCGAGGTCGTGCTTGTTCCGCTCGGGGGCGATGATGCGCTTGATGCCGGCACGATGTGCCGCGAGCACCTTCTCTTTGAGACCACCGATGGGAAGGACACGACCACGAAGGGTGATTTCACCCGTCATTGCGACGTCGTGGCGAACGCGGATGCCCGTGAGCATCGAGACGAGCGCCGTGAACATCGTGACACCCGCAGACGGTCCGTCCTTCGGCATGCCGCCGGCCGGAACGTGGATGTGGATGTCGCTCTTGTCGAGGAAGTCCTTCGCGATGCCGTATCGCTCGGCATTCGTGCGGACGTAGCTCATTGCGGCCTGCGCCGACTCTTTCATGACGTCACCGAGCTGGCCCGTGAGCTGAAGCTTCGATGAACCGTACATGCGCGTGGCTTCGATGAAGAGAATCTCTCCACCAACGCTCGTCCAAGCGAGGCCCGTGCAGACGCCTGGCTCTTCGGTGCGCTCGGACACTTCGCTCGTGAAGCGGAGTGGGCCGAGGAGCTCGCGAACTTTGTCTTCGCTGTCGATGTTGCGCGCAGTCGTATCGCCTTCGGCGATTTTGACGGCGACGCCGCGGATGACGCTCGCCACTTGGCGCTCGAGCGAACGAACGCCGGCTTCACGCGTGAAGCTGTCGATGATGATCTCGACGGCGGGATCGGCAATCTTGAGCATCTCCGACGTGATGCCGTGCTCTTCGATCTGCTTCGGGATCAAGTGCTGGCGCG
This sequence comes from Myxococcales bacterium, assembly GCA_023248815.1. Classification (GTDB taxonomy): domain Bacteria; phylum Myxococcota_A; class Polyangia; order Polyangiales; family Polyangiaceae; genus JAHFDV01. The sequence continues at coordinate 221 of JAHFDV010000527.1, read as the reverse complement.
CAATCGCGAGCTTCTCGCGACGCGTGTAGCCCGGGATCTCGATGATCTCCATGCGGTCACGAAGCGGAGCCGGAATCGGATCTGCGACGTTGGCCGTGGCGATGAACATCACGTTCGAGAGGTCGTATGGGATCTCGAGGTAGTGATCGGCGAAGGTGTTGTTTTGCTCGGGGTCGAGAACTTCGAGGAGGGCCGAGGCCGGATCTCCGCGGAAGTCGTGA
>JAHFDV010000526.1 GCA_023248815.1 Myxococcales bacterium | reverse complement strand
GCGTGACGGCTTTCGGCGCGCGGTCGTCGACGGGTCGGCGCGCGAGGAGGTCGTCGCGGCGCTGACGGTGGTCGGAGTGTCCTGCGAACCGGTGTCACGATCGCGTTTCGCGAAACTTCGCGACGCGCTGCGTTGATGCGCTACACTTCGCGGCATGTCGCGACGCGGCTTTTTGCGCTCTTCCCGCGCTCTCTTCCTTGCACCAATTGCCCTTCCCCTTGCGGCGGCATGCACGACGGCGCCGAGCGGCAATGACGTCGTCCAGTTGCACCCAACGTTGCTCGGGCCGAAGAGCCTCCTCGACTCCATCACCAAGGTTCGCGTCATCGTTTACGACTCGAGCGTCTCTTGCGATGAGAACACGGGGCTCCTGGAAAATACGCCGGATGAAGAGCCCATCGCGACGGAGCTCTCGAACAATTGCGACAACGCTCGCTTCTGCGGTCAGCTTCAGATTCCGCGAACCGGTGACGACCGCGTCTTCGCGGCGATCGGTCGGGCTCCGGGCGCCGACGGCGAAGAGCTCGATGTCGGAGTCGCGTGCACGACCGCGCGCGTGGATGGAGACCTTCTCGACATCACGCTTCAACTTCACACGTACGTTCCCGAGGCGACATGCGGCAACGACCTTCTCGAACTAACGGAGCAGTGCGAGAAGCCTGATCCGCTTTGCGACGACCGGTGCCAGACGCAGGAGATCGTACTCTCGAAGGGTTCGAACGATCCCGCGAACTACACGACGTCGAATACGCAAGATCCCAAGAAAGCGGGCGACAAAGAGCGGCCGTTTTTCCTCTGGCCCGAAAGCAGAGACGACTCGGCGGGAAAGCTCGTCACGTTTTTTACGGACCGCTCGGATACGACGGCTTCGGCGGATCTCGGCGGCGCGATTCGCGGCACGGATTTCACTGCGACGGGAGTGCTCGGCGACTTCGCGTCGAAGTTCACCTTCTTCATTCCGACGACTTCCGCGGATCCATTTCCCGCGCCGCGCGCCGCCAATGATCAGGCGTATCCCGTCGCGACCTATGCGAACGGCGCTTATTACGTAGCGTTCGACGAAGCAGCCGGGCCCGATGTCGACATCAAGCTTCGTAAGCTCGATCCGAACTTCAAACCGTATTGGACCGTCGGCGTGAATGGCGCGACGGGCGGCGGTGAGATCGGCATCCAAACGAAGGCGGTCATCGCGTCCAACAACGCGGGCGTTCTCTTCATCGCTTGGTACAACCAGAACTTGCGCCGCTACCAGGGCCGACGCTACGGCGACGTGCTCGACGCAACGAAGCGCTACGGCGAGCTTCAAGACATTGGTGGCGCTGAGCCCGACGCAGCGAGCATCGCCGTCACGGCGATTGGGAGTGACTTCGTCGTCACCTGGGAAACGTCGAGCGGCATCCGCTTCCGCGTGTTCGGGCAAGACGGTCGTCCCCTTGGCGATGCCGACACGACGGTCACGAAAGTGACGGGCACGTACCACCATCCGAGCGTCGCAGCGCGAGATAGACGGTTCATCATCGTCTGGCAGAACGCGGACAAGAACATCGTCGCGATGCAGCGTTACGAGAACGAAAACAAGCCGGTCGACGGCGACGATCTCTTGCAGCTGAATTCCGACGGACAGCAGCCGATCGAGCCCGTAGTCACGGGATCCCCCGGTGGCGGCGGATCCTACGTCGTCGGCTGGATCGACAAGGGTAACGGCCAGGTGATGGGACGCTTCGTCGGTAAGCTCGCGGGCTACCTCACGAACAACGTCGACGGTCAGGACACCAACTTCCAAGTAAGTGTCGCCGCAGGACACACGCGTGTCTCCCCCAACGTGGTCGTCGGTGGCGCAGGCTTCGTCGTCTTCGGTTGGGAAGATCGATCGGCCACGCCCGGTATCTTCGGACGCCGCTTTCCCATCGCGAACTACTGAGCGAAAGGACGGCTCCGAGCCGTCTGCTCAGTTCTTCTGCGGTGCGCGGACGTAGGCGACGGTCTTGACGACGTCGACGATGCGCTCGCGCTCTTCGAGCGTGAGGTCCAAGAAACGAATACCCATGCCGGGATTCGAGTCGCCGATGCGCGCCGGGTTAATCCAGGCAACCGCCCCGCGAAGCTTGAAAGGCTCCTTGCCCGGCGGCGCAAATGAAAGCGCGAGCTCGGTACCGAGAGCCAACGGCTCCGTCGTCTTCACGAAGATGCCGAGCTCACTGATGTTCGTGATGAAGGCGTAGAGAAATGTCTCTTCGGTTTGGCAATCGACGGCCCAGGTAACCGGGTAGCGATCGTGAATACGACGATCGGACGGGCGTTCAGACTCGGTCATGATTTGCTTTCCCCTCAGCGAACTTGCAACGTGCCTGCATTGATTCGGTTGTCGCCGTCGGACGGGCCCTCTTTCACCTTCATGCGCTCTTCGCCGACGAAGAAGCCGAGATAGAAGCGGTAGTCGCCGGGGGAGAAGTTCGGCTCGAGCTTGAGCTTGTGCTCGTCGACGACGATGTCGTCTTTGAGCCAGAGCGTCATCGGGTACTTCCCTGCAGTCGGCTTGTGGTCGCCGTTGTGGCGGCGCGATTGCCCGTCGATGTGGATGAAGGCTTCCCAGTCCGTCGTCGGAGTCGAGAGCACGCGGTAGTACGCGCGCACTTTGTATTCTTTACCGGGAGCAACATCACGCACCTGGCTCCCTGAATTCGCTTCGAGGACGTCGATACCGAGGAGCTGCAATTGATTCGTGCCCGCACGATCGGCGAGGGTCACGTCGACCGTGCGTTGCGGCTTCGGCATCACGGGAAGAATGATCTTGTCGATCGGATTTTGGCTCCGTTCGTCCTCTTTGAGTCGTGACGACACGAGAAGGATCTGGCTCGAGCGCGCATCGAGAACCGGAAGGTTTGCTTGATGACGTTCGCGATAGAGGCGGTTCAAGCGCGCGAGCTCCTCCGCGCGGATCGCCATGAAGCGTCGTTCTGCGCCGGGCGCATCGAGCCAATTGAATGCGGCACCGGCGTCTTGGAACGTCGGCGGCGCTTCACCCGCGTAGTAGGCCGCGGTTCGCCCACCGACGCCGAGTAGCCCAAGTGGCTCCGAGCCACTCTTCGAGTGCTGATACGTATCGAACACTTCTTTCGGCGAGAGCTGGTTCGCGAGCGCCGGATAGTAGCGACCGCAGAGGATGCCGCCGGAAATGAGAGCGAACATGATGACGCCGGCTCCGCGTTTGCCACCAGCGAGGTCGCCAAGAAAGCCCATAACGAGGAATTCGGCGACGCCCGAGGGGAGCGCGATGGCGAGCGCCAAGAGCGGCTTCACTTGAAGGCCGGCCGTGAGCGCGAAGTAGACGGCGGCGGGAACCGCGAGAAGCATCAGCGGAACGAGAATGAAGCGGAGGACGTAGGCTTCGACGATCGCGCTCTCGCGCTCTTCGCCTTCTCCACCGAAGTGACCTTCGACGCGCTTACGCGCGAGCCCAGCACTCGCGCGGGATCCGGTCGCGACTGAAAGGACGCCGAAAACAAGACCGATGACGAGGTCCAAAAGCAGCGTGACTTGCTCGCCTGCGCTGCGAGACGTGCCCGCCGTCTTGCCGCGCTTCAGACCTTCGAAGAGATCTTCGATGGGCTCGAAACCGCGCGTCGGGGAATCGCTTCCGAGGCTGCGCTTAGAAGAAAAGGTCCAATGCCATTTGTCGGCCATGAACAGCACACCGAAGGTGGCGGCAAGCGGAAGAACCGCGACCTTCCAGGCTCGACCGAAGAGGTCCTTCGTCTGGTTGCTGATGGGAAGATGGATGTGCTTCCACTCGGCGATGGCGACGAGCGCCGCGACCAGGGCGAGGCCGACGACGAGCGCCACATAAATGAGGACGAGAAGGCCGTCCCAAACCTCGTTGACGCGGCGGAACAGGGTCGCGTAGGTTTTCGGATCGAAGGGCTTTCGCTTGGGGTCCTTTTCGATCCAGCTGAGGAAGTGCGCGTACACGAAGGCGCCGATCGCGAGAGACCAGAGAATGTCGGATTGCTTCTCGAACGCTTTTGGAAAGCGCGCCGAGTCGATCGCGAACGGGCGGAACACGTGATCCGCGAGGGTTTCATCACCCACCGTCGCCGTGTGCGACGTGA
>JAHFDV010000155.1 GCA_023248815.1 Myxococcales bacterium | reverse complement strand
GCCTCCACAGCATCTTCTCCGAAGTAAAAGAGAAGTTCGGAACGCGCGCGAAGCTCGTCGACGCGATCCTCGAGCTCTCCAAGCGCGTGAAGGATGCCGGCTTCAAGTCGCGCATCGAGGCCTACCCGGTCCCGCGTCTCTACGATCTCTTCAAGAGCCTCAACAAGAAGAACGCGCCCGCGAAGAAGGCCCAGCCGAAGAAGGCGCAACCCGCCCCCAAGGTTGCCAAGAAGGCCGTCTCGAAGAATCAAGCTGCTTCGAAGAACGCGAAGAGCAAGAAGAAGAAGTAAGCATCCCGAGATCTGGTTGAAACGAGCGCACGCTTTCGGGCGTGTGCATTCGTTGAAGGAGACCCCTCATGCCTTCCGTGACGATCGAGAACGAGATTCCCTGCACCGAAGAAGACTTCTGGTCGAAGACGTTTTTCGAAGAAGAATGGAATCGTCGCTTCTATCTCGAGATCTTGAAGTTCCCCGAGTGGAAGGTCCTCGAGCAGACGCGTGAGCCCAACGGCGCCGTGAAGCGAAGAGTGCACCTCCTTCCGCAGACGGTGGGACTCCCTGGACCCCTCAAAAAGGTCATGGGCGACAAGTTCAGCTACATCGAAGAGGGCACGTATGACCCCGCGAAGAAGCAGTACGACTACCGCGTCATCCCGAGCGTGATGCCCGAGAAGACGAACGGCAAAGGTCGCATCACGACGCGCGCGAGCGGCAACAAGGTGCTGCGCACGGCGCATGTCGACATCGAAGTGAAGGTCTTCATGGTGGGCGGGATGCTCGAAGAGAAGATCTTGAACGATTTTCGTCAGTCTTCCGAAGAAGCCGCGAAGTTCTCGCGCGTGTACGTGAAAGAAAAAGGCTTCTCGACCGAATAGCCCGTGTTTCACGAGCCCTCGGGTTCGCAAACGCCCTAAAAAGTGGCGTTTTGGCGGCCAAGCCGGATATCACTCGAGGTCGTGGCAGCCCCCTTCCGCCTAGGTACCGCGCTCCGTGCAGCGTGGCTCGTCGCGGAAAAAGATCTGCGCATCGAGATGCGCACGCGCGAGGTCCTCACGACTACCGTGTTCTTCGCGATTCTCGTGACGATCATGACGAGCTTTGCGTTCGCGGTCGGCATCGACACCCGCACGCGCGTAGCGCCTGGCGCAATCTGGTTGCCAACGGCCTTTGCGAGCGTCCTCGCAATCGGTCGCACGTGGCAACGCGAACGTGAAGATCAAGCTTGGCTCGGGCTGCTCGTCTCCCCTGCCCCGCGCGTCTCGCTCTTTTTGGGCAAGGCCTTGAGCACGTTCCTTTTCGTCGTGGCGATCGAGCTCTTCGTCGTTCCTGTCGTCGCCCTCCTCTTTCACGTCGACTTGCCAGAGAGCGGCGCTGGCATCTTCGTGTTCCAGATTCTCGGCGCGCTCGGCGTCGCCTTCACGGGAACGCTCTTCGGCGTGATGACCGTGCGTACGCGCGCGCGCGAGCTCATCTTGGGCTCCGTTCTCTTTCCGCTTCTTTTGCCGAGTCTCATTTCGGGCGTCTCGGCGACACGCGAGCTCCTTCTGGGAACGCCGCTCCTCGAGCTGACCGACTACTTCGAGCTGCTCGGCGCCTTCGCGATCTTTTCGCTCGTGCTCGGCTGCGCGCTCTTCGGTCCGCTCGTCGACGAGTGACGGTTCAGCCCTTGGCGATGCGCTTGGCGACGTCGAGAAGAGGCTGAAGCTCGATCGGCATCCCGGCGAGCTCGCCAATCGCGAAGACTCCGTCGCGAATTTTTCCGTTGGTCGTCTTCACGACGAATCCTTCGGGAGCGGGAGTCAGCTCGGCACCAGCTTGCTCGGCTAGCTCGAACGCTGGTGCACGCGGCGCATCGACGATGACGGATTCCACCTTCAGAGAGCGCGCTTCGCCCTTCTCTTGGTAGTCGATTCCACGCACGCGCGAAGTTCCGCGAATGGCCGGAGCAGCGTCCCGCACGACCGTGAGATTCGTCGCCAAATTGAGCGCGCGAAGCTCGTCACGAAAGGCTTTGCCGATCTCGGAGAGTCCACGGGGTGCGACGATCGCAATTTGGTCTCCGACGAGAATGCCATGCGCGAGCAAGGTAGCGGCGGCGCGCACGCTGAAAACGCCCGGCACGTCGTTGCCTTCGAAAGCGAGCACGCCATCGTGCGCTCCCGTCGCGAAGACCAGCGTCTTCGGAACGAGCAGCTCCGCGCTGCCTTCGCTCGCGATGAGCACGTCATCTCCGTAGATGCCGAGCGCCGTCGTCGACGTGCGAACACGAAGGCCTTTTTTCTTGGCGCGCTCGAACCGCGAGAGAAGCGGAGAGAACGCGGCGCGATGCTGTCCGAGCGCGACGAGTGATCCGCCTTCGGTCAACGAGTCGTCGACGATCTCTACGGAGCGTCCTTCTTCGAAAAGCGCTGTCGCCGCCGCCATACCGCCCGGCCCCGAACCAATGACGAGCGCATCTACGGCGCGCCTTTCCGACCTCGGAACTTTGCGTGCGCGATTGGGGAGGCGCCCGAGTCCCGCCACCCGTCGCGCGAAAGCCTGCATCACGCTTTGAATTCCGGGAATGCCCGCAAAGAGCTCATGATGATTCAGGCCGTCCGGAAAAAACCAATCCGTGGCGCGAAGGAGGTCGGTTTCGCGCGAGCCGAGGCGGTTCTGCGTTTCGATCTCGACGCCTTCGGTCGCCGGGATATGACACGTCATCGCGTTCGGCGCGCCGTCGACGCGCGCAAGACAGCCATCGCATCCTCCACGAAAACACGAAGGGCTTCGCGGACGATGGAACTTCGGGCTGCGCGCGACGACGAGGGCATCGTTCGCGATGAGGGTCGCCGCGAGGGGCTCACCGAGCTCTGCCGAGATGATTTCGCCGTCCAGCTTCACCGAAACCGGCTTTGCTATCGGGCGGATACGACGAGGCATGGACGCTGCCGTAGCACGAACGGTATACTGCCCGCCATGCGCCTCGGACTCCTCGGTCCTCTTCGCAGCTCGAACATGGCCGAGCTGGAGACGGCGACGTTCCATCTTCTCGACAAGCTGGGCGCAGAGCGCATCATTTATCTCGGTTCCGATGGTGCCCTCGAGCGACTCGTTGAGATCACCGCGCGAAAACTCGTCGGCTCGGACCCCTCGGATGACGCTGCCTGGGGACGCGCAGCTGAGCTCGCCGTGCGCGGCAAAAGTGCCGAGCTCGATCGCTTCGTCGAAAACGAACGACGCCGCGTGAAGCTAAGGTCCCTCGAGAGCTTGCCTCCGCGCATCCTACGCTCGATGGAAATGGTCGCCGATCGCGTGACGATCCTCATCTACGACAAAGCGATCCTCGACGAGGAAGACATCTACTCTGCGAACCTCATCGTCTTCGGCCGATCGGATCAGCCTCTCACTCGTCGCGTCGGGAGCCGTTGGTTCGTGAGCCCGGGCACCTTGAGCGAGACGGGCGGCGCCGCGATGGTCGACGATTCCGGAGAAGAGATCTCGATCACGCTCTATTCGGCGAGCGGCCAAGAGCTCCGAAAAGAAGAGCTCGATTTCGGTCGCCCCACGAAGCTCCAGATCCAAGCGTGATGCGAAAAACTCTCACTTTCCTGCTGGCGCCGAGCGCGCTTCTCGTTCTCTTGGCGGTCGCTTGCGCCGATTCGAGCGACGATTCGACTCCTACCGGCACTTCCGACGCGAGCGATGACGATCGAACGGACGCCGCGAAGGACGCGCGGAACGATTCCGCCAAAAAAGACACTGGCCCCGCGTGCAAACTGTCGGCGCCGTATACGAAGAAGAACGCGGCCTGCAACGCCTGCGCCGAAGCAAACTGCTGCGAATCCGTAAACGCGTGTGTCGCCGAGACGAAGTGTTTCGACGACTACGTCAACTGCAGTCTCGCGTGCGCGCTCGAGAGTAACGACGCCGCAGCTGGTGGAGACCCCGTGAAAGACTGTCTCGCGCAATGCGACAAAGACTCGCCGGAAGGCGCCGTGCTCTACAAAGCGTTCTCGGCGTGCATCGATGGCGCATGCACGGCGGACTGCAAGTAGTCTCGCGACGCGCGTCTTTGCCCGCCTGCTTCGTTTCGAGAATGAAACGAGAGCGCTTCGCGAGCCAACGACGTTGGCAGTTCGCGGTGCGCGCACCTCACCTTGGTGGGCTGAAACAAGGCAAAAGGCCACGCTCGCAGTTCGTCTTTGCCTGCACACACGTGAGCACACGCTTCATGAAGTGAAGGTATGAATGCGCACGCGCAGCTTCCTTACCGCTTTCGAAAGGCAGAGATATACTTTCTCTATGCGGGCTACTTTCGTACTTCTTTCGGCTCTTGGAATAGCAATCGTTTATGCGTGTGGAGGTGAGGACGGATCCGAGTTCAAGGAGGACGCGGGTGGCAACACCGACGCGACGAACACGAATCCCAACGGCGATGGAAGCAGTGGCGACGCCCTCGACTTCATCCCCGACAACGATGCGGGCCCCGAAGAAGAGGGAACGATCGTCATCACACCCGCTGACGCCATCGTCGACGTGAACGTCGGCTCGCCACTCCCTTCGTTGCAGTATACAGCTACTGTAAAGGGCAAGTCCGTCAACGTTGCATGGGCGATCGATCGCGGAGAGCTCGCATCGATGAGCTCCACGACCGGCATGCTCGTCGCTTCGGGCAAGCTCGGTGGTACGGGTCGCATCATCGCAAGCGCGGGATCGAAGTCCGTCTCGACGGGCATTACGTTTCGCTTGAAAGCGACGCAGAACGGAACGGCCACGGCGATCGGTGATGCCGGTGTTCCGGACTCTGGCGATGCGGGAGACTCGGGCGGAGTTGCCAACGGTGGTTCCGGTGGACGCGGTGGCGTCGGCGGCAATCCCGAGGGCACGAGCGTCAACTCGGCGACGGAAGCGGTTCTCAAGGGAGCGGTCGCGCCGGACGCGACGCTCAAGTTCCTCTATCCGTACGACGGCACGGTGTGGCCGCGTGGGCTTCTTGCACCTCAGCTCCAGTGGCAGAACGGCGTCGCCGGAAACTACGATGCCGTGCGCATTCAGATCAAAGAGACGAACTACGAGTACGACGGCGTCTTCGCGAAAAACGCGACGTCATTCGTCAACCATCCCGTCCCGCAAGCCGTCTGGACGCAGCTCGAGCGGTCGAACGCCGGCGAAGAAGTGACGGTGACACTCACGTTCAGCAAAGGCACGACAGCCTACGGCCCCATCACGCAGAAGTGGAAGATCGCGAGCGCCCCCCTCAAAGGCACCGTCTATTACAACTCCTACGGTACGCGACTCGCACAGAACTACAGCGGCGCGCTCGGACTGAACCCGAAGTTCGGCGGAGCGACGCTCGCGATTCGCGGCGGTTCGACGGACCCTGCGCTCGTCGCCGGCAACAACAACAATCCCGATGGCTGCCGCGTGTGTCACTCGGTTTCGGCCGACGGCTCCCTCCTCATCACGGAGCGTCGCGGCGGTGGTCAGGGCCTCTTCTCCTCTTACGATTTGAAGACGGGTTCGGAGATTCCGCTGGAGCCGACGCCCTCGAAGTTCTCGTGGCCTGCGATCTATCCGGACGGCTCGCTCTTCCTCAACGATTCGAGCCCCGCGGGCGAGTCGACGCCGAGCAAGCTTTATCAAGTTCCGCCAGGACTCAACGACGGCTCGAACGCAAAGACACCGATCCAACTCACGCCGGCGGGTCTCCCGGCCGATCTTCGCGCGGCCCAACCGATGTTTTCGCCGGACGGAAAGACGCTCGCTTTCAACTTCTACGGCGGCGCTGGCTCCGACGTGAAATCGCTCGCGTACATGCCGTTCGACAAGGCAGCGATGACATTCGGATCGCTCGTGAAGCTCCCCCCCGCAGTCGGTGGACTTCCGTATTGGCCTTCGTTCATGCCGGACTCGAAGAGCATCGTGTACGAGCTCGAGACTCGGTACAACGGTCGCGACTTCGGCGGTACGCGCGGAGGCGGCGCCTGCGAATCGGTGGGTGGTTGCAAGAACGATCACGACGCGGGCACGCGCGGTGAGCTCTGGTGGGTCGATCTCGCGACTTCCAAGACCGCTCGTCTCGACAAGCTCAACGGCGTTGGCTACCTGCCCACGGGTCCAAACGTTCACAATGCAGATGCGACGCTCAACTACGAGCCCACGATCAATCCGGTTCCATCGGGTGGATACGCGTGGGTCGTCTTCACGAGCCGTCGTCTCTACGGAAACATCGCGACGATCAATCCGTGGCAGAGCGATCCGCGCTACACGGACATCAGCTCCAACCCCACGACGAAAAAGTTGTGGGTCGCCGCCGTCGACTTGAATGCGCCGCCCGGGACCGATCCGAGCCATCCCGCGTTCTATCTCCCCGCGCAGGAGCTCCTCGCGGGCAACTCGCGCGGCTTCTGGGTCGTCGATCCCTGCAGGGCACAAGGCACCTCGTGCGAAACGGGCGACGAGTGCTGCGGCGGTTACTGCCGCTCGAACAGCTCGGGCGCACTCGTGTGCTCGAACGAAATCCCGACGTGCGCACAAGAGTTCGAGAAATGCGTCGTCGCCTCGGACTGCTGCAGCAAGACGCAGCAGTGCATCAACAACCGCTGCACGGTCCCTGGTCCGAACTGATCGACGGTTCGGCATGATCTCATCGCCTCGACTTCGCGAAGGCGATGAGATCACGCCTTCACCTTCCTCGAGATCTGGTCCCGAATCGCAGTGCTGTTTGGGCGAACATTCGTTCGCCGGGGTCACCGGACCAAACTGAACGAGACCCGAGCCGAGCTCTGAGTGAGCCGAAAAAAGAGGCGGAGATCTTCGGATCTGCGCCTCTTTCTTTTTGGACGAACGAGATGGCCTCGTTCGACATGTTGCCAGCCGTCCCAGCTGCCGTATCACCCGCCGCGCTCGAGCAACTCCGACACATACTTACGAATCGCCGTCGACGACTCCGTCGTCAAGTCGACGAACTGAACGCCCATCGACGAGGCCGTCTTCCAGCGAAGTTCGACTTCGATGAGGAGCGGCTTCGCCGAACCGAACGACAGCTCGATGCGCGCGCGCTTGCCGCCGGTGAGGGCTGCGATGGTGGGTTCCGTCGCGATCGCCATGCCGCCGACGGAGATGTCGACGATGCTCAGCGATTCTTTGACGATCCCGCTGCCGGGGAGGACCGCTTGGGCGGGCAAATCGTGGGTCGGTCTTGCACGTACGAAGCGTCGGCGCTCAGGGCCAGTCATTGAAAATAGTCTCCCATAGATCGCCGCGGTCGAACAGACTCACCGAAGTGCTTCTGGTCACCGCGTGACGATCATCCACCTTTCAAATGCGAAAAGTGCGGCATTTCAAGCGCGAAGCTTCTTGTACTTGATGCGATGCGGCTGGTCCGCGTCGACGCCGAGCCGCTTCTTGCGGTCTTCTTCGTACGCTTGGTAGTTGCCGACGAACCATTCCACGTGACTGTCACCCTCGAAGGCGAGGATGTGGGTGGCGATGCGGTCCAAAAACCAGCGATCGTGGCTGATGACGACCGCGCATCCCGGAAACTCCATCAGTGCATCCTCGAGCGCACGCAACGTATCGACGTCGAGGTCGTTCGTCGGTTCGTCGAGAAGAAGAAGGTTGCCGCCTTCCTTCAATAGCTTCGCGAGGTGAACGCGATTGCGCTCGCCGCCAGAGAGCACGCCGACCTTCTTCTGCTGATCGGTGCCTTTGAAACCGAACCAATTGCAGTATGCACGCGACGAAACCTCGCGCTTGCCGAGCTCGATCTTCTCTTTGCCTCCGGAGATGACCTCGTACACGCTCTTGTCCGAAGCGAGCGCATCGCGGCTCTGATCGACATAGGCGATCTTCACGGTTTCCCCGACCTTGAGCGTGCCCTGCTCGGGCTTCTCTTCGTTCACGAGCATACGGAAGAGCGTCGTCTTGCCGGCGCCGTTCGGACCGATGATTCCAACGATGCCGCTTCGTGGGAGACGGAAGGTGAGATTGTCGATGAGGAGGCGGTCGCCGAATCCCTTCGAGAGATTTTCCGCCTCGATGACGGTGTCACCCAGCCGCGGCCCAGGAGGAATGCTGATCTCCGCCGCGTCGGCCTGGCCCTTCGCCGATTGGTTCATGAGGTCGTCGTAAGCAGCAAGACGCGCCTTGCTCTTCGCTTGGCGAGCACGTGGACTCGAACGGACCCATTCGAGCTCTTGCTTCAACTTTCGTTGACGCGCGCTCTCGGACTTCTCTTCTTGCGCCAAACGTGCGCCCTTCTGCTCGAGCCATCCGGAGTAGTTGCCCTTGTACGGATAGCCGCGCCCGCGATCGAGCTCGAGGATCCATTCGGCGACGTCGTCCAAGAAGTAGCGATCGTGCGTGACCGCGACGACCGTACCCTTGAACTCTTTCAGGAATCGCTCGAGCCACGCAACGCTCTCCGCATCGAGATGGTTCGTCGGCTCGTCGAGCAAAAGCATGTCCGGCGCTTCGAGAAGAATACGACAGAGCGCAACGCGGCGCTTTTCACCGCCGGAGAGATGCGCGATCTCGGCGTCGGGCGGCGGGCAGCGCAGCGCTTCCATCGCGACATCGACGCGTTGATCGATGTTCCAGGCGTCGGCTGCATCGATCTTGTCTTGCAGCTTTCCCTGCTCGTCGAGGAGCTTCGTCATGGCGTCGTCGTCCATCGGCTCGCCGAGCTTCATGCTGAGCGTTTCGAACTCCGTCACGAGTCCCTTCACGGACGCGACGGCTTCGTCGACGGCTTCACGCACGGTCTTCGCGTTGCCGAGCTCGGGCTCTTGCGCGAAGTAGCCCACTTTGATTCCAGGGTGGGCCTTCGCCTCTCCGTAGATCTCGGTGTCGACGCCGGCGAGAATTCGAAGAAGGCTGCTCTTACCCGACCCGTTCGAGCCGATGACGCCGATCTTGGCGCCCGGCAGAAACGCGAGCGTAATGTTCTCGAGAACCTTCTTGTCGGGCGCGTGAACCTTGGTCACGCCCCGCATCGTGTAGATAAAATCCATGCGAAGAGTGGTTTAGCGCGATTGTTCGGCCCCCATCAATGAGGAACGGGGAGCATCCCCCGCGCGTTCTCTCGGTCGTCAACGGCGCGATCGACGAGCCGGCTTCGTCATCTCGATGATCGCGCGCTTTTTTTCGAGGATTTCTTCGACTTCATCGGGGATGCGCGCGAGAAAATCATAGCCGGACACGCGCTCGATCTCGTCGACCGTCGTCACGTAGTCGAGCCAAGGATGTTCTTTCACGTCGGCGGTGTTCGGAATGATCGTTGCGATGACCCCTGCCTCTTTTCGGACATCGCTCGCCGTCTTCGCGTGCGGCGTCGCAACGACGATTCGATAGCCCGCGGAGGGGACGGCAATCTTCTCGTTCATTTTTTCGGAAGCAGAATCCGTAGACGAGAAGATGCCACCGACGACGATGAAGAGCTCCGCTGCGCCTTCTGCAATTAGCTTTCGCTCGTACTCCTCGGCGTTCTTCCACGTCACGCGATTCATCTCCGGTCGTTGCGGATGCATGTTGGTCATCAAGAACGTGCGCGAGTTTTCTTCGTGCGTTCGCGTCCGGTCTCCGGAGGGGCAAAGGTGACCACGATCGAATCCCGAGTGGAGGTAGTCGCTCGGTGTCACGTGATAGAGCGCGGCTGGCAGAAGATCATCCGCGCGAAAGTCGTCCGAGCGATCCATCGCGCCGAGATCTTCTTTCGTGAGACGAAAGCTCACCCAGTTGGCGACGTTCCTCTTCGGATGATACGAGAGCACGTACTCGCCGCGGTCGAGCAGGAGGTCGTCGCTCGCGTCGCTGTCTGCCGGCACTCCGAGCATCGCGTGCACGCTCGTGCGGACGCGCTCCTCCTCTTCGAATCGTGCAGGGTCCATCGAGTCGCGCGTGTCCGCGGTCTTGCGATCCCGGGCGGTCGATGGACCATTCGCTGTCCAGTCGCGCGACGCGGATCGAGCTGGTGCGCGGCCTCCACACGCCGTAAAAATGAGGAGGCTTAGAACGACGTGTGTCCGCTTCATCGAGCGGAAATATACGATGCTCGAAGGCGATATTGCGCTAGAGCTTCAAGGCTCATCGAGAATTGCTCGCCCCTATTTGCCTTCGAACATGATCCGTTTTGCCTTCTCGACCTCCTCTCGCGCTTCTCTGCGCTTCTTGGCACTCGCCATCTTGCTCGGCCTCGCGGTCACTGGCTGCAAGCACGTGCATCCTTATGAACGAACGAAGCTCGCGCATCCGACGATGGCGGCCGGTTCGCTGAATGGCGCAGGCGAAGAGCACATGTTCGTCGTCCATGAAGGCGCAGCAGGTGGCTCGGGCGGCGCCGAGAGCGGCTGTGGCTGCAACTGAGCCGCGCGCGGTTACGATCATGATGATTCGCCGTTCTTCGACGTTCGTGAAGCGTGCATGTCTCATGCGCGCGTTCGCCTTGTCGGCGATCTTCTTGGCGACCTACTTCTTCGCGATGGAGTCTCCGGCGTTCGCGGGAGATCTGACGACGCGCGCGCGGAGCGAGATCGCGGGTTATCAGGATTCCGCCGCCGTCTCCGTGTTGACGCCGACCGTGAGCGCTTCTGTGGGGAGCGTCACGCAAGGTTGGAACGTCTCGGGCAGCTACCTCGTCGACGTCGTCACGGCTGCATCGCCCGATATCGTTTCGACGGCTTCGCCGAAGTGGACCGAAGTGCGGCAGGCAGGAAGCGGAGGCTTCCGTTTCAAGCCGGGCGATACGGGCGTGGGCGCGCGCGCTGCCTTCTCTCACACCAACGACTATCTCTCCTTCATCGGCGGCGCCGACTTCCTCCAGGATCTCGACGAAAAGAACTGGGCGCTCGCTCTCGGATACACGTTCTCGCACGATACGATCGGACGAACGGGGACGCCGTTTACGGTCTTTTCACGAGAGCTCTCGACGCATTCGCTCTCGGCGAGCGTTTCGCGGACGATCAATCCGAGCCTGCTCCTCACCGTCGGATTCGACGCGATGATCGAGCGCGGCGATCAATCGAAGCCCTATCGCTACATCCCGATTTTCGCGCCAGGAGTGGGAGCGACGATTCCGCGAGGTGCGAGCGCAGACTTCGTCGCAGCGGCGCGCATCGAAGCGCGCCCTCTAGAGGCGCTTCCCGAATCGCGTGATCGCTATGCGCTGAGCGGGAGGCTCGCGTATCGCAGTCACCTCGGCACCTTCCGCATCGACGAACGCCTCTACACCGATACGTGGAATCTGCATGCGTCGACGACCGATGCTCGTTTCATGTTCGATGTCG
>JAHFDV010000525.1 GCA_023248815.1 Myxococcales bacterium | reverse complement strand
GCGTCTCTACGAAATGTTCATGGGACCCCTCGAACAGGTGAAGCCCTGGCAAACGAGCGGGATGGAAGGCGTGCGTCGCTTCTTGGATCGCGTTTGGAACGTCACCGTGAACGTCGCCGACATTCCCGTCGATGAAGCGACCAATCGCCTTCTGCACAAGACGATCAAGAAGGTCGGCGAAGACATCGAAAATCTCCGTTTCAATACGGCGATCAGCACGATGATGATCTTCGTGAAGCATCTCGGGACGCTCGAGAAAACGCCCAAAGAATGCGCGCAAAAGCTCGCGCTCGTTCTCTCGCCGTTCGCTCCGCACGTGGGCGA
Organism: Myxococcales bacterium; assembly: GCA_023248815.1. GTDB lineage: Bacteria > Myxococcota_A > Polyangia > Polyangiales > Polyangiaceae > JAHFDV01. The sequence goes on along the minus strand of JAHFDV010000525.1, from coordinate 3,801 downwards.
AGAGCTCTGGCAAATGCTAGGAGCCAAAGACACGCTTGCCTACGAGCCATGGCCCGCATTCGATCCCTTGCTCGTCGTCGACGACGTGATCGAAATGCCGGTTCAGGTGAACGGCAAGTTCCGCTCGACGATCACGATCGCGAAGGGCGCGACCGAAGACGACGTCCGTCCGCTCGCGCTTGCCGATGAAAAGGTCAAAGCGACCATCGCCGGCAAGACGATCAAAAAGTGCGTGTATGTTCCAGGCAAAATCCTGAACTTCATCGTCGGGTGAAAGCGCGTTCAACATCGTCAGCGAGTGCGATCTTCGCGCTTTCGTTGTTTCTCTCCGCCTGCGGCTATCACGCCGTCTCGGGTCGTGGCGGAGAAGCGTTTCACGTCGCTCTCGCGAAGTCGGGACCTGTGCGCAGCGAAGTGCGCCGCGAGGTCGAGCTCGGCATTCGCGACGCGCTCGTAAAAGAAGATGCGCTACTCGTCGGCGACGGCTATCCGGCCTTGGAATACGAAGTGCTCGACTCTCTCGACGCGCCGACGGCAATCGGCGCCATCGGCGGAACGCCGAGCGCAGGAGGTGTGCGAGTACGCCTTCGCGGACGCGCTTGGATCCGCAAGAGCAAGGACGCAGAGCCCGAACGCGATACGGGGGACCGATCGAGCGAGAGCGTCGTTGCGGCCGAAGGGACGGCACTCGGAGCCAATGCAGAGCTCCGCGGCGGAGAGCTTGCTGCCGCGCGAACACTTGGAATCGAGCTTGCGCGGTCGGTTCTCGGCGTCGCCAACGTCGCTGGCGAGTGAGCGAACGTCGCGCACGTTTTCGAAGGGTTCCCAAAAGAGCCGTTCTGCAGTACTGTGCCTGATTCTATGGCCGAGAAAAAGGCGACGAGCGCTCGTGGAAATTCCGTAAAAGGGGGCGCCACGAAGGGCGCGGGCAAGTCCTCGACACCGGCAAAATCGCCGAACGTCGGCAAGCCTCCGGCTACCAAAAATACGGGCAAAGCTCCGGTGGAGAGCAAGGTTCCCGCGGCGCCCAAGAGTGCCGCCAAGATCCCTGCGGCGCCCAAAAGCGCTGCAAAGATCCCTGCGGCGCCCAAGAGTGCCGCCAAGATCCCTGCGGCGCCCAAAAGCGCTGCGAAGATCCCAACGCCGCCGAAGAGCTCGACGAGCCTGCAGGCAAACATCACGGTCGGCTGCGCAGGTTTTCCGGTTCCGGCCACGCGCTACTTCAAAGAGTTCAACTTCGTCGAAGTGCAAGATACACATGTCTCGCTGCCGGGCATGGGCACGCTCCGTCGTTGGCGCCGCGAAGCGCCTCCGGGCTTTCGTTTTACGCTCGTCGCTCCGCGCGAATCGGGTCTCGACGGCTTCAAGAATGGCAAGCCCGCGGAGGTTTCCCTCCAGGGTCTCGCAGACATCGGCAAAGAGCTCGATAGCGACACCGTCGTCATTCTCGCTCCCCCGGACTTCGCCGCGAGTCGCTCGAACCGCACGATTGCGAAAGACTTTCTCCAGTTCGCGAAGAAGCGCTTCAAGACCGTCATTTGGGAGGCGCCGCACTGGCCCGTCAAAGAGTCGGAAGAAATCGCCGAAGAAGCCGGCGCCATCGCAGCGCGCGATCCGCTCACCACGGGAACGAGCACGCTCGCGATTGCCTACTACCGGATGCCTGGCCCTGCAGGTCACAAGAGCCGCTACGAAGATCACGCCATCGACCGGCTCGCAGAGCTTGTCCGCAAGGCGACGAACAAAGAAGCGACGTACGTCTTCACCAACGTCGACATGTTCGCCGACGCGAAGCGTTTAAAGAAGCTGTTGAAGTTGCCGTGACGTAAATTCGCCGCCTCGACTTTGCGAAGGCGGCGAATTTAGCGTCACGGCCTCGGCTATTCGTGTCTTTAGACGCTGCCCTTTTTGTTTGGGCGAACGTTCGTTCGCCGGGGGTCTAAAGAAGCTGTTGAAGCTGCCGTAACGAAACTTCGCCGCCTCGACTTTGCGAAGGCGGCGAATTTAGCGTCACGGCCTCGGCTATTCGTGTCTTTAGCCGCTGCCCTTTTTGTTTGGGCGAACGTTCGTTCGCCGGGGCGGTGCATGGTAGGCCCAGAGCAAGCTGCCGAGAGAGTCGCCGCCTCGACTTTGCGGAGGCGGCGAATTTAGCGTCACGGCCTCGGCTATTCGTGTCTTTAGCCGCTGCCCTTTTGTTTGGGCGAACGTTCGTTCGCCGGGGCGGTACACGGTAGGCACTGAGCAAGGTGGGCTCGGTTTCGCCGCCTCGACTTCGCGAAAGGAGGGCTCGTTTAGTCCGGCCGCGGATCGGCGTAGGTCATTACTAAGTAGAAGGTGGCGTCTTCGTCGCCGACGTTTCGATACGTGTGGACGACGTCGGCCTGGAACACGATGGCGTCGAGTCGTTCGAGCACGTGGCGCTCCTTTGGGAGCTCGATGGCGATGGTTCCTTGGGTGACGACGAGGTTCTCGACGGTGCCAGGGAGATGCGCTTCGGCGGTCTCCGCGACGCCTTTGCGGAGTTGGAGCTCATAGAACTCGGCGCGCTTGGGGCGATGAAATGGGAAGAGTGCGCGGCTCGAGAACGTGCGCGTGCGGCTCTCGAGAATCTTCGAGTCTCCGACGCGTACGAGCTCCGTCGTCGAGCTCGGCTCTTGGTCGAGAAGAAGAGAGAAGGGGACGTCGAGGGCGCGCGTGATTCGCCACAGCAAGTTGATCGTCGGAGCGCTCTGTCCGAGCTCGACTTGACCGAGCATCGCCCGGCTCACGCCAGAGAGCTTGGCGAGCCGCTCGAGCGATAGGCCTCTTCGAACGCGAAGGCGTCGAAGGTTCTGGCCTACGGGAGGCGCGCCGTCGGCGTCCTCTACGAACGAGGAATCGGGATCTTCCTTCGTCAAAGCTATCCGTTGCACCATTGCCGGCCCTCCTTGCATTCAACACCTAGCGCGCTTCCAACGGGCGGCGCAAGATCGTAACGGACGATTGTCCGCCATAACGGATGACGCGCAGCATCATTATTGCGCTTTATGTCAATGACTTAGGAGGATCCCGTGGCCAACCACGGGGAAGGCCTACAAAAACAGACGGCCCGCACCGAAGTGCAAGCCGTCGTGATGGAGGCCGAAGAGGCCGCCGCGCGTTATCGCGAGCTCGTCACTCCGTGCAGGCGGAGGTCGCGATGCAATCGTCGAGCGCTTGCCACTGAGCGACGATCTGTTGACCCGTCGCGTCCGTGTAGCCGGCCTTCAAGTCGTTGATGCACGACTGGACGCCAGCCGTACCGGCGTCGTTCTGCGCGCCCTGCTGAATACAGAGCTGAACGCCACGGAAAAAGCCGTTGCACGTATCGGCCTGATCGGTGCCCGAAGGAACCTTCGCGAGGCACGTCTGAACCTGCGTGCAACAGGTGTTCGCGATGCACGAGCTCAGCGCAAACTCCGGGTCGACGTTGCTTACGTCACAGGCGTTGACCGCGCTGTCGCCCGCGTCGTCTTCGTCCGTGCCCGTGTCTTGAAGGATGCTGCCGGCGTCGTAGTTCGGATCGTTCGTCGTCTCGATGGTGCAGGCCACGAATCCGATCGTGCCGACGGTCGCAACTGCGAGGCCCGAGAGAAAGGTCTTCCAAGTCGTGTTCATTTTTATAAGTCCTCCAAGAGACGAAAAAGGCGCATCGCGCCGAGGCGCGAGCAAGAGCGGGTGTAAGTGTGGCGCTAGTAGTGGGGGTGCGTCAACTTTCGGCCCTCGTTGAATCGAGTGGAAAAAGCTGTGCTCCGAGATCGACGAGCGAGACCTGCCGATTCT
>JAHFDV010000154.1 GCA_023248815.1 Myxococcales bacterium | reverse complement strand
TCTTTCGCGAGTGGCCCGTAGTCCAAACGAAGGCGCGCATAACGTCCTTCGCCGACGATCACGCGGTCGACGAAAGCTTTTTCGCCATCGAGCCCGGCGAGGAGATAGCTCGTAGTCGTCGCTTCTTCATGCGTGACGAAGCGCGACCCGCCGTCCGAAGACGTCTTCGCTGCGGCGAGAAGTTCGCTCAGCGTCGTCTTCTCGGCGACGCCGACGTCTACTTGCGCCGTCGCATCTTCGAACGCGAAACCATCGCCACGCGAAGTGAAGCCTTCGGGAAGCTCTACTTCGAAAAGCGGGGTGCGATGAGCGAAGAATCCGGCGTTGGCAGGGCGCTCGAACGCGGAGGGAGCCTTTGCGCTCGGCGTGGGAACGAACGTCGGCAGGGTAGGGGGAACGACGCGCGTCGAGTCCGTCGGACGCGCCGAACGCTTTTCGGCTTCGTAATTGCTGCGTCCGAATTTCCAGTAGCCCGCGCCCGCGAGGAGGAAGAGGCCGAGAACGACGAGGCCCATGTTCGTCTGGGTCTTCTCTTTCGACCCGTACGCCGCAGACGGCGCGTTCGCGAGGGAAGCGGGAGTTCCCGCACTTCGCTTCGTATCGCCCGAGCGCGCGCGCTTGCTGTTCGTCAGCAGAGCATTCGCATCGTCCCCAACCGCGCTCTCGCCGACTTCGGCGCGCCGCGTCTCGGCTGCGGAGTTGTTCACTAGAAGGGAAGGAGAAGGTGTTGCCGCCACGGTAGGTGGCGCGAGCGATGGCAACGTCGCACCGCGAAGGTCACTTGCGTGGGGAGATGCCGCAGTGGCCGGTCCTTGAACAGAGCTCGCCGCTAGAGAAGCCATGTCTGAAGCGCCCGGTGCATCGCTCTTGAATCCTTCGCGGCGCGTTGCCTGGCCGAGGTCGAAGGTCGGCGCTTTCCCCGGCATCGCGCGCGAAAACTCCGTGTCGCCCGTCATCACCGCCGTCGTCAGCTCGTTCCAAAACGTGCCGACATCCGACGTGCGCTGGTTCACGTCGACCGCGAGCGCGCGCTGAAGAATCGCCTCGACCGCATCTCCTTCGTCGCACTGCATCGTGCGCAACGTGGGGCGACGCGCGCGATTGCTGGCCGTCACGTAGAGCTGCGAGGGGTCGCCATCCATCGCGCTCTTGCCAGCGACACATTCCACGACGATGAGGGCCAGCGCGAACACATCGGTCCAGGGCCCCGTGGCACCGTGATTGCGATCGAACTGCTCCGGAGCTCCGTAGCGTGGTGTGAACGCTTGCAACGAGGTTCCCGTCATTTCGAATGCGCGCATCACGTCCGGCGAATCCGCCTTCACCTTGGCGATGCCGAAATCGAGCACCTTCGTTCGCACTTCGCCGTCACCGCGAATCATGAAGACGTTCGCAGGCTTCACGTCGCGATGCGCGACGCCCTGCCGATGTGCGGTCGCAAGCCCTCGCGCGGCACTGTCTAGTAAACGGATCGTTTCGCCGAGAGAACGCCCGGGAATTCCTTTGCGGCGACGCTCCGTGAAATCCTCTTCGAGCGAGCGTCCATCGAGCCATTCGAGAACGATGTAAGGCACCCACTTGCCGTTCGGCGACGTGGTCGCGCCGACGTCGAGCGCATCGACGATGCCGCGATCGCTTCGCGCGAGCTTGTGAAGGAGGCGACCCTCGGCGATGAACGAATCGAGAAATTGCTTCCGTTCGTTTTCATCAAGCTTCGTCGGAATCTTGAGGCACTTGATCGCGACTTTGGCGTCGAGGCCGACGTGATGACCCTCGTAGACGACCGCGAAGCCGCCCTCGCCGAGAACACTCCCGACGGAGAATCTTCCGTCGATGCTCGAGCCGGTCAGGGCAAAAATGTCGCGCTCGTCCATCACGGCCGCGAACACTACCCGTTTTTTCGAGCCATCGCGACTGCGGGAAGCTTGGCCGTATTCGAGCATCACCACGCCACCTCTCGAGGAAATGCGCGTCCGAGGCGGGCGATTCCAAAAAAGAGCGACCTTGCACCTTTTCTTTGCCGACCGAGATGGGCTCGCGGTCTTCCCTAGTGAGCGCAAGAAGCGCTCGCAAGAAACCCAACACTTCACGTATGGAGCACACAATGCGATTTTTCGGTCTCTTCACCTCCCTCATCATCTTGCCCACGCTCGTCGCATGCTCGTCACAGAAAGACGACACCTACGCTGGCGATCCGAAGGCGCAGGTGCAAGGCGTTATCGAGGGTGACGCTTCAGCCGGGGGCGGCGTCAAGGTTGCGCTCTTTTGGAACAACTTCGCCAAGAACGGGGACACCTATGAGGTAACAGACGCACCCGTGAAGGGCTCTTTTCCCGCGACGTTCACGCTCGATATCACGAAGCTTCCGTCGACCGACGGTCTGAACGATTTTAGTTTTGGAGGGAAGCTGGCCAATGAATCGCGCGTCGGCGTTGCAGATATCATCGCTTGGAACGCGGACGTTCCCGTGAGCGCGGACGAAACCATTTGGGATGCGAATCTGCGGGGCGTCGCGGGCGACAATGTCGTCGTGTACGTCGCGGGCGACGTCCAGCCAGGCACGTATAGCGAGACGTTCCTTGGCGGGCCCCTCAAAGCAGGTTTGCATCTAATGAAGGTCGTCCGTCTGAGCGATGAGGAGAAAAATGCTGCAGACGCCGCCCATGAGACCTGCATCGACGCGCTCCCCGAGGGCTATACCGACGCTCAATACTTCGGCTGCCCCCGCGATGGGACATTCGATCGGCTCGTAGAAGAACCCGAAGGCTTCTCGAAGCAGGTCGTCCTGAAAATGGGGGCGCCCGCTGATCTTGATTACCCGAACTACACCTGAACGTGGAACCCGCCGTCGCCAGCGTCGAAAGCATCTACCGGTCCCACGGGCCGGTGGTGCTTCGTCGCGCGCGACGAATTCTCGGAAATGAGGAAGAGTCTCGCGAAGTCCTCCAAGAAATTTTCACAGCACTTCTCGACGACCCGGCGCAGTTACCGAAAGACGTGCCGCTCGTCGGATGGCTTTACGGCGTGACGACGCACAAATGCTGGAACCGCCTTCGCGATCAGCGCACGCGTACGCGTCTCCTCGACGAGCGAGGGCGAAGTGAAGACGATGAAGCGCCGCCCGCCTCCGAGGGAACGAAACTTGCGGTGCGTCAGTTTCTCGCTGACCTACCCGAGGAGCTCATGAAGGTCGCCGTATTTCACTTCATCGACGAGATGACCCACGACGAGATTGCGGTGGTCCTCCAGTGTTCGCGCAGGCGTGTCGGCTACCTCGTCGAAGAAGTACGCGCAGAGGCCAAGAAGAGGTACGCATGAAACCGTTCTCTGAAAATCGAAGGAGCGAGGGATGTCTCTCGGACTATGCGCTCGACGCGCTGAGACTCGGCGAACTCTCGGCTGCCGAGACGAGCGCGCATGAAGCCCATCTGGCGGGATGCGATGTGTGTTCGAAACGGCTGGAGGCATTTCGTGCGGAAGCCGCATCGTTCGATGTTTTGCTCGAGCGCACAAAGCGCGAAAGTGCGACCAGAGATGTCGTAGTTCCCGTCCGCAAGAACGCCGCATTGCGCGCACTCTATGCCGGGGGCGGGCTACTCGCGCTTGCCGCAGGGGTCGCGCTCTTTTTTCGAGCACGTGTCGTCGAAACGACAGTGGATGGACCGGATGAGGTCCGTTTGAAAGGGAAGGGCGCTCAAGTCGTTCTCTTCATCGAAGAAAACGGCCGCGTTCGTCACGGATATTCGGGTGATACGGTTCATCCGCAAGACAAGCTGCAGTTCGCGGTGGCAACCAAGAAGAAGACGTATGTTGCCGTTGTCAGCATCGACGGGGCGCGCGAAAAGAACGTGTATTACGCAGGTAATGACGCCGTTGAGCCGAATGGAAGTCCAGAAGTTCCGCTCTCTTCCAGCATCTTGCTCGACAAGGTGCTCGGAGAAGAAACGCTATGGGGCATCACCTGCGCGGCGGCGCAGAGCGAAGAGGGCCTTCGGAAGCGCCTGAGTCCGGCCGAGCGGACCTTCGCTCTCCCGGATGGCTGCAAAGAGACGAAGTGGGTCCTGAGCAAAGTTGCGCGAAGCCAATGAGCACGTTCCGGATATGGCTAAGTGTCTTCGCGACGATGGTCGTCCTGGTACTGCCGTCTTCCGCGCTTGCTGCCGTCGAGCGGTTCGGCGTCGTCATCGGCAACAATGCGGGCGGCGCCGACGATCAAGAGCTTCGCTACGCCGAAGACGACGCGACGAAGATGTACGACACTTTGAAAGCGCTGGGCGGCTTCGATCCGCTCAATCTCGTCCTCTTGAAGGGCGAGAACGCCGACAGTGTTCGAAAGACGCTCATCGCGATGAACGATCGCGCCCGCGCATCGTCGCGAACGGGGCAGACCGTTCTGCTCGTCTACTACTCGGGTCACGCCGACGCCGCGAACCTTCACCTCGGGCGTTCCACCTTCGGACTGGAGGAGCTCGAGCAACTCGTGCGTGGCTCGTCTGCCGAGCTTCGCCTTCTCATTCTCGATTCGTGCAAGTCGGGCGCATTGACACGCGTAAAAGGTGGGACCGCGGCGCCGCCAGTAGAGATTCGCACGGAGGGAGCGTTGCAAGGAGAGGGCATCCTCTTTTGGACGGCAAGCTCCGCGAGCGAGGATGCGCAGGAGTCGGATCTCTTCAAGGGCTCCTTCTTCAGCCACTATTTGAACTCCGCGCTCGTGGGCGCGGGCGATTCCGATGGGGATGGCCGCGTTACCCTCGAGGAGGCGTATCGCTACGCGAGCGAGAATACGATTCGAACGACGAGCACGAGCTCCGGTGGAACGCAGCATCCCACCTTCCGCTACGACCTACGCGGTCAGGGCAAGGTTGCCCTCACCACGCTCTGGGATTCTTCGAAGAATCGAGGCTCGATCGTCGTTCCATCGGGAAAACCCTTTCTCGTATTCGTTGGGAACAGTGACGGGGCGGTCGTTGGCGAAATCGGCGCACAAGACCGAGCGCGACGAGTGAGTGTGAAGGCGGGAACCTACTTCGTTCGCGGTCGCGCTCCGGATTCTCTCGTAGAAGGAACGTTCAACGTCGCGGCAGGCCAGACGCGCGAGGTCAAAGAGACGGAGCTTTCACGCACGGCCTACGCGCGGCTCGTGCGAAAAGGATCTGGGGAACACAAGGCGACCCGTTCCGTTCAGCTCGGACCACGCCTTCACTCCCCGCTCCCCAATTCCGACGGTCTCTGCTTCGGCGGCTTCCTCGGTGCCGGGATCGACTGGGAGAGCGCTTCACTGGCTGTTCAGGGCGGATACTGTCGAGCGCGGTATCTCGGTCACGAGCTCGATGGCGCCGTCGACGAGGTCACCTTGAATCTCCGACTCACCAAATCCATCGACCTCGGGCGAGTGTCGCCCTTCGCGGCGATCGAAGGAGGAGCCGTCTACTTTCAGCAGACCTTCGAAGGAAGAGAGAAGACGGCGCCGGACGTGAACTCGCTTGGCGGCAATGCTGCTCTCGTTGGCGGAATCGCCCTCGACCTCGGTCGCGGTTTCGACCTCTCGCTCGAAGCCGCAGCAGCGGTCTATATCTTCTCTATCGAGGGGCGAACGAGCGACGCAAGTGTGCGCGCGGCGTTCGCGTTCCGACCCGCAGTGGGACTTTCGAAGACCTGGTAGTCTCTCCTGCGATGAAAAAGCCTCTCGTTCTCTCGTACGCTGGCTGCAGCACCTGCAAGAAAGCCCTGAGCTGGCTCGATACCAGGAAGGTCGCGGCTGACGTTCGCCCCATCGTCGATGAGCCTCCGACGAAAGCCGAGCTGAAGAAATGGATCGCCGCGAGCAAACTCCCCATCAAGAAGTGGCTCAACACGAGCGGACAGAGCTATCGCGCGCTCGGCAAAGAGAAATTCGAAGGTGCGACAAACGCGCAGATCATCGATCTCTTGGCGGCAGACGGAAAACTCGTGAAGCGCCCCGTGCTCGTATCCGGAGACGACGTGCTCGTCGGTTTCAAAGAAGACGAATACGCCGCCCTCTTCGGCAAGTAAGCGCGAGTCTAACGCGTCTCCTTCGAGATGCGTTCCAGCGCCTCGTCGAACCACCGCGCGACCATCTTCGGAAACGGCCACATGAAGCCGTAGTCAGGGCCCACAAAGCGCGCGATGAGTCCCCGCTTCAAGGCGCGTGCAGCGTCGACTCCGAGAAACTCGATCGTGGCGCGAATCGTCTCTTCGTACGCCTCCCACTCGATGCGCGCTCGCCCGTAAGCGAGGCCGAGTGGGAAGATGGGGAAGATGTAGACGAAGGCCATGAGCACATCGCCCATGCGCTTTCGCTGACGAAGATGAATTCGCTCATGACGAAGCAGGATCACTTTGTCGAGCTCGGACATCGCGTCCCAGTGATCGGGTACCCACAACGTGCCGAAGAGCACCGTGTGATAGTTCGTGAGGTACGTCCGCATTCCACCGAGCGTCACGACGCGTAGAAAGACGTCGATGGCATTCTGCAAAGGAGCGCCGCGCTTCTTGCGGATGGAGAAGCTGGGAAACTCGGCGCAGATCTCCGCAACGAAGTCGGCGCTCGAAGGGGCAGCGAGGCTCATCGTCGGCTACCCAAGCACGTCTCCTTCGACCAGGCCGCGCCCAGAAACGACCTCGGTCGCCGCGAGCTGCTTTTTCCCCTCGGGTTGAATCGTGACGAGCTCGACGCTTCCTTCGCCGCACGCAACGATGACGCGTGACTTGTCGGCGACGAGCACCTTGCCCGGCACCTCGTTCTTGCCGCTCTTCTCGAACACGCGCACCTTGTGAATCTTCAACGTCTTGCCGGCGCGTTTCGTGTACGCGCCGGGCCAGGGGCTCATTCCGCGAACATGGGACTGCACGAGTTCAGCGCCTTTCGTCCATGGGACGTTGCCGTCCGTCTTCTCGAGCAAGCGCGCTTCGGTTGCCTGTGAATCGTCCTGTTTTTGCGGGGTGAGCTCACCTTTCACGAATCGCGGCAAGTCTTCGCGCACGCAGTCGCGGGCGACTTCCGAGAGTCGCTTCGCCATGTCTCCGGAGGTGTCGTCCTCTCCGATCGCAATCACGTGCTTCGTGAGCATGTCCCCCGTGTCCATGCCCTCGTCCATCTTCATGAACGTGACGCCCGTTTCACGCTCGCCGTCGATGACGGACCATTGAACTGGAGCGGCGCCGCGGTACTTCGGAAGAATCGATCCGTGCACGTTCACGCATCCGAGTCGCGGCGACTCGAGCACGGCCTTCGTGAGAATGCGTCCGTAAGCGACGACGAGCGCGACGTCGGCGTTCAAGCTCTTCAGCCACTCCGCGAATTCGGGAACGCGCACTTTCGTCGGCTGGTGCACTGCCAATCCGAGCTCCAGCGCACGCTTTTTTACGGGCGGCGCCGTGAGCTCGAGCCCGCGACCCACCGCGCGATCAGGCTGGCACACGACGGCGACGACCTCGGCGATGTCGTTCAACGCCTCGAGGGAGGGGACGGCGAATTCAGGAGTTCCGAAGAAGATCGCTCGCATCGCACGAGAGTACTACCGCTCGCGCAAACCGGGCACCCACGGAAATTCGCGAGCCGTCGCGAGCCGAACGCGAGTCATTCGAGCGGTTTCGCGGCGCTCACTTCTCGTGGGCAACGAGCACGGCGATCTTCGGAGCGGTCACTTCTTGATTCTCGCCGTCTTTGAAATTGATGAGCGGTGAGACGATGTGAAGCACGTACTTGCCCTTCGCGAGGGGGCCTGCGGGAGCCTTCGGGTAGCCGCGCTCGGGAACGCTGCCCTTCACCTTTTCGGGAGCCCAACGCAGCTTCGAGGCCGTCCAACGAACCTTCACCTTGGCGACGCCCTTCGGCTCGAGCGTGACCCGTGCCGTGCCCGTATTCGTCGTGCGCTCTTGCATGTCTGCCGGCAGTTTCGGCGGCGCGCCCTTCGGCATGTCGGCGCGCTTGGCTTCGCTGGCATCGTACGTTTCGACTGCGAAGCGTGGCTCCGGATCGAGCGCGAACTCGAGCGGAAGATCATCGTCACTCGTGTTCTTGTACGTCACCGTGAGCTCGATCGTTCCGCCTGGCTCGACGTGGGGCTGAGGTGGAGTGATCGTAATCTCGAGACCCTTGCTCTCGAGCAGCTTCGCGTCTGGCTTGGGGTTCGGGACCTCGCAGGCGCTTTGAATGAGCGTCGCCAAGAGATCGAGATCCGTGCCGCGACACGAGACCGCTTTCTTCGCCTCGGCTTCCGGAACGAAGTCGTTGGCGTGATCTTGCGAGGCGGGCTTCTTGCCGCCGCATGCAGCGAGAAGAGCGAAGAGAGCGAGAGCGCGTTTCACGTTGGGCACGGAACGCTCATGGTACGTGAATCATGCTTTCGAACGCAAAAAGTCGCCCCTTCAGCGGACGCAGTTTTGCCATTCATGGGAGGTCGGCGCGCCCATCGCGCAATCGTATTGCGAACGCGTCGCCGTCTTCTCGCACGTCGATTGGAGGCTCCCGAACGATTTGTCGCTCGCCGCAAGTGCCTTGAGGCGCGCTTTGCTCTCTTCGAGATCTTTGCCGCTCATGTCGGCGAGGGGACCGCCAGGGCCCGCAATGGTGAGATCGAGATAGCGATCGATCATCTCGCCGCATTCTTTGACGGTCACTTTGCCGGTAGCCCCTTTGCTTTTCGTCCGGGGTTGCGGAGTCGAGGAGGTCTGCGCGGGGAGAGGCGCCGTGTAGCTGGACTCCGTGGCGATCGGCGGGCTGTCGGCCACGAGGATCGCGGGCTGTACGGTCGAGGCGGGCTTGGCAGGTGCGTTGGGATCATCCTGGTCCCGCGGCACTTCTGCGTTGGCGCTGTTGCTCGACATCGCGAGCGGAGTCGAGCCCGTGTTGCAAGCCGCGATGAGGGAGGACGCGCCGAGCAAAGACACGCTCGCAAGGGAAGGAAGGGCGAAGAAGCGTTGGCCTCGCATGATCCGAGAGCTTAGCAGATGCCTCTCCCGCCGAGCGCAGCGAGCACGAGCCACAGTGCGGAGAGCCTCAATACATGCAGGTTTCCCACTCGCCTTGCGTGTGTGCCCTCATCCCACAACGCGCTTTATCGCTCGAGACCTCCGCACGGCATTGTTCCACCCGTGGCCGATAGGCAGGCCGTGCCCGTCCCGCTTCGAGCCCGCGTTCGACCCACGCGCCGAAGCCTCCAGGCGGAAGATCTTGCGGCGGTGGTCCCAAGGACAGCTCGACATAACGATCGACGAGCCTTTCGCACGTCGCGACGTCGAGAGGAGCCTGCGCACAGGCTGAAAGCTCACATGCGGAGAGATAGACGAGAAGGGTCGCGCCGAGCACGAGCTTCGGTCGCGCCGAGCGGCGCCACGTCATGAGCTCACGAGCCCCGAACATCCCTGGCATCACGAGGAGGCACCGTAATGGAAGCCGGGTCATCGCGCACGCAAGGAGAGCGAGCTCTTGCGCTTGAAAAAGAGGACCCAAGGAAGCTTTGACTCGGGAGACCAGAAGTGAGAGGAACCGTCTCATGACCGTCCGCGTACTTCTCCTCGAGAACGTCAATACGACTGCTCATCAAATTTTCAATGAGGGCGGTTTTCAGATCGAGGCGGTCGCCGGAAGTCTCAAGGAATCGGAGCTCGTGGAGTGCGTGAAGGGCGTCCATCTACTCGGCATCCGCAGCAAGACGCGCATCACCGAAAAAGTACTCGCTGCCGCCGACTCGCTCCTGTCTCTCGGCTGCTTCTGCATCGGCACGAATCAGGTCGATCTCGCGTACGCCAACGGGCGCGGCATTCCCGTCTTCAACGCGCCGTTCTCCAACACGCGTAGCGTTGCCGAGCTCGTCCTCGCCGAAGTCGTCGCCCTCGCTCGCCAGCTCGGTGACCGTTCGCGTGAAGTTCACGAAGGCAAGTGGCGCAAGATCTCCGTGGGATGCTTCGAGGTTCGCGGAAAGACGCTGGGCATCGTCGGTTACGGCCATATCGGTACGCAGATCGGCGTCCTTGCGGAGTCGTTCGGAATGCGCGTCATCTTCCACGACATCCAAACGAAGCTTCCGCTCGGAAACAACCGCGCCACGAGCGGCCTTGCCGAGCTCCTCTCCGAAGCCGACTTCGTAACATTGCACGTTCCCGAGACGCGCGAGACGAAAGGCCTCATCGGCAAGGCCGAGATCGAGACGATGGCGAAGGGCTCGTACCTCATCAATGCGAGCCGCGGCCAAGTGGTCGATCTCGATGCGCTCGCCGCCGCGATCAAGACGGGGCATATCGCAGGCGCGGCCGTGGACGTCTATCCGGAGGAGCCCGAAGCCAACGGCGAAGGCTTCACGAATCCGCTTCTCGGTCTCCCGAACGTGATCCTCACGCCGCACATCGGTGGCTCGACCGAGGAGGCCCAAGCTTCGATCGGCCGTGAGGTGGCGACCTCGCTCACGAAGTTCGTGAAGGCAGGCGCGACGAGCGGCGCGGTGAATTTCCCGCAAATCGAAATGTCACAAGAGCGCGGCACGCATCGCGTGCTCAACGTTCATCACAACGTCCCCGGCGTTCTTCGCGACATCAACCGCATCGTCTCGGATCGCCAAGCGAACATTCTCCGCCAGACGCTCTCGACCGACGCAAACATCGGTTACCTGATGATGGACCTCGACAAAGAAGTCGCCGTCGAAGTCGCGCGAGACATCGGCCTCCTCGAGACCAATATCCGTACGCGCTCGGTATGATCACTCGGCGTCGCGGCTAGAAAACCCGCGAACGAAGTTCGCCAATAACGTAGGGATCTTCGAGCACACGAAGCTTGAGCAAGCAGGAGCAACGTCTGCCTTCGCCCCGTCGAGGCAGACGTTGGCTCTGTCGGGGCCGTGACCGCTAGAAAACCCGCGAACGAACGTTCGCCAGGAACACAGGATCTTCGAGCAGACGAAGTCGCATTCGGCAGAGCCAATGTCTGCCTTCGCCCCGTCGAGGCAGACGTTGGCTCTGTCGGGGCCGTGACCGCTAGAAGATCTTCCCGGGGTTCAGGATCCCTTTGGGATCGAACACGCGCTTCATTTCTTTGAAGAGCGCAATCTCGGCGGGGCTACGCGTGAAGTGAAGAAAGTCCTTCTTTAGAAGGCCAATTCCATGCTCGGCGCTGATTGAGCCCTTGTGCTCTCGAACGAGCTCGAAGAGCTTGGCGTCGGCTTCTTTGGCGCGCTTTAGAAACTCGGCCTTCTCGAGGTCGTCGGGCTTCATCACGTTGACGTGCAAGTTGCCGTCGCCCACGTGCCCGAAGAGACAGACTTCCCATCCGGGATAGTTGGTCTGGAAGACTCCGTAGAGGC
>JAHFDV010000153.1:7189-11331 GCA_023248815.1 Myxococcales bacterium | reverse complement strand
ACCGACGAAGGGCCGGACGACATGCCATCACACGTACGCGCCGCGCTCACGGCGACGACGCTCGGAATTCCGTTCGAAGATGGGGAGCTGTTACTCGGAACCTGGCAGGCGATCTATCTCTACGAGCATCGCCATCATGGGCACACCCGCGAGGTGATCGTTCACGCTGGCTGAAACGTGAGATCGCCGAGGAAGTTCTTCTTTCCGATGCTCACGCCGTTGTGACGCAAGATTGCGTACGACGTCGTCGAGTGGAAAAAGAAGTTCGGGAGCGCGTGCTCGAGCAGGTAGTCCGAGCCCTTCATCGGGCCGGGCCAACGCGGCGTTTTGATGGGACGATTCGCCGCTTCGGCAAAGTCCTTCTCCGAAAAGGTGCCGAGGTACTCGACGACGGCCGCGACGCGCGTGCGGAGCTCGCCGATGGTGGCTTCAGTGTCGGGATGCGACGGAGCTTCTTTGCCGCCCAGGCGCGAAGCAGCGAGCTTCGCGGTGTCACAGGTCGACTGCACTTGGCGCACGAAGGGGAACTGATCGGGCGCGAGACGAAGCGTGAGGAAGACGTTCGGATCGAACGACTTTGCTTTTGCGTGCTCCTCGGCGAGCGTGAGCCACGTGTCGATTTGGCGGAGGGTTTTCTGAAACTGTCGGATGACGGGCAGGTACATGCGGTGGATGCTACCGCAACGACGCCACGGGCGTTTGCCAGTCGACATCTGAAGAGGGGAGGAGGAGACTCGCGGGCGAGACACATGCTGCGAACCGTCCGTGCAGATCGCTATCTTCAACCCTTCAAAGAGGGCGGATCCGTGCCCGCCCTCGTCGAAGGCAGCGATCTCGGCCTCTACGTCGTCAAGCTCCGAGGCGCCGCGCAGGGAGAACGCGCGCTCGTCGCAGAATTGGTCGCAGGCGAGCTCGCACGTACGCTCGGACTCGCCGTTCCGGAGCTCGTCTTCGTCGACGTCGATCGCGCCATTGCGGACAGCGAACCGGATCCCGAGATCGCGCTGCCGCTCGAGAAGAGCGTGGGATTGAACGTCGGTCTCGACTTCTTGCCGGGGAGCATCACGTTCGATCCAATCGTCGGACCCGCGCCGGATCCCGGCTTCGCCTCACTGACGGTACTCTTCGATGCCTTCGTCGTGAACGTCGATCGCACGCCGCGCAATCCGAACTTGCTCCGCTGGCACAAGAAGCCATGGCTGATCGACCACGGCGCCGCGCTGTACTTCCATCACGGCTGGAGCCCTGAATCCCTGCTCGAAGGAAGCGACGACCCTTTCACCGAGAGCCAATCCCACGTGCTCTTGCGCTCCGCCACGGAGCTCGACGCGGCAGCCGAGGTTCTCGCGGACAAGCTCGACGAAGCGGCGATCACTCGCGTCCTAGCGCTCGTACCGGAGGAATGGCTCGACCCGCGCGTGGGCTTTGCGGATGTCGCAGAGCATCGCGACGCGTATCGAAAGTGGCTCGTCGCTCGCCGTGAAAATCTCTCCAAGCTCGTAGACGAGGCCAAGCGCGCGCGCGGAGGGGCTACCTAACGTGCGCGCTTCGAAGGCTTATGAATACGCCGTCCTTCGCGTCGTTCCCGACGTCGTCCGCGAAGAGTTCATCAACGTCGGCGTCATTCTCTATTGCGCAAGCGAAGGCTCCCTCGAGGTCCGCATCGTGCTCGACGAGGGTCGGCTTCTAGCGATTTGTTCGACGGTCGATCTCGAGCTCGTCCGCGAACATCTCACCGCGGTCGAACGCGTCTGTCGCGGAGGCAAGGAAGCCGGTCCCATCGGCGAGCTCTCGACCGTCGAGCGCTTTCGGTGGCTCGTCTCTCCTCGCAACACGATCTTGCAGACCTCGGCGGCGCACGCCGGCATGTGTGAAGATCCGCGCGCCGCACTCGAGCATCTCGTCCTGCGCTCCGTGGTCGTGAAGAGCTGAGCTCCACCCACGCGCGCACAAAGATTCTTCCGAGGAGAGCGCCGAAGCTCTATCGTCGTTCCATGGCGTACGAGCCGGGTGTAGCGGTGATTGGTGGTGGTACGTGGGGACGCGCGCTCGCGGCAAGTGCTGCGCGAACGGAGTCGCCGACGTGGCTCTATTCACGTAGCCAACGCGGCTTGGGAGTCGAAGGGCTCTCGGGAACGGTGAAGCTCGTTCATCACCTCGACGGGATCGGAAAAAAGGCGCGCCTCTTCATTCTCGCCGTGCCCTCGCTCGTCGTACGCGACGTCGCACGAATGCTCGGTGATCATCTCGACGGACGGCATCTCGTCGTCCATGCCATTCGTGGACTCTCCGAAGACGGACCGAAGCCGCTCTCGTCGATCCTCGGCGAAGAGATCGCGACGCGACGTCTCGGAGTGCTCGGGGGCCCGGCGATCGCCGAAGAGCTTCTCCGGGGTGACCCGTCCGTCCTCGTGGCGGCGTCGGCGTATCCCGAAGTGACCGATGCCGTCGAGCGCGCCCTCGGCTCGAAGCGTCTACGTGTGTATCCTACAAGCGATATGATTGGTGTCGAGTGGTCTTCGGCGCTCGTCGGCTGTCTTGCGATTGGCGTCGGCTATGCAGAAGCTGCGGGGGTTCGCGCGGGCTTGCTTGCGGCCTTCATCTCGCGCGGAATCGACGAAGCCGCGCGCATCGTGGCGGCGGCGGGCGGATCGGAGCGAACCGCGTTGAGTCTCGCAGGATACGGCGATCTCTTGGCTTCGATGGAGCAGGCGACGCGACCGGAGACGCGCATCGGGGCGGCACTTGCGAAGGGCTCGTCTCTCGAAGCCGCCATCGCAAGCGTCGAGGGCCGCGTCGAAGCTTTGGATCTCTTGCCCAAGGTGCTCGCGTTTGCCGAAAAGAAGGGCGTGAGCACTTCGATCTTCGCCGCGATTTCTCGCGGAATGTTGAGCGGCCGCCCGACGGCAGAAATTCTCGGGGAGCTCATGCGCGCTCCTGCGTATCGGCTGCCGGTATGAGGCGATCGTGATCGCCGCACCGATCGTCTTTCGCTTCAACGGGCCCTTCCTCTTGCCGGTCGGCAGTCACTTGGACGTACGTACGTATCTCGTCCATCCGCGAGACGTTCATCCGCTCGGGACACCGCTCCTCAGGCACGTCGAAACGGGCGTGCTCCTCGGAAGCGAGGAACACTTCGAGCCAGGGACGAATGGCCTCCTGCGCTCCACCATGCGGCTTCATCGCGAGTGGCGCGGGAAGATCGAAGCATGCTGGATTACTGGTTTCGGATCGAGCCACGCGGCGCTCGTCACCTCGCTCCGTGTCGTCCCGGTCGAATTGCCAGAGCCGTATCGCTGAGAGGGATATCGCTGAGACATATCGCTGAGAGGTCGCGTCGCTGAAAAGACCCGCTCACGCAGCGCGCGTCGACGCCTCGGTGGCCCAAAGCTCTCGCGTCAAGCTCTCGAGGAGAAACGCGCGCGTCTCCTCGTTCGGCAGGCCCAGCAGGCATCGCGCGCACGCGTCGTGCTCTTCGCGCTCGCTGGCGAGGGACGCAATGCCTTCATGGATGGCGCGCTCGATCGAGCGACGCTCGTCGTCCGAGATTTGCGCCATCGCCCAGGCGTGGACTGCCCAGGACAGCTCGGCATGCTTCGTCTCGTCGCGGGCGATCACGCGGAGCGCGTACTTCACGTCGGCGTCTTCTGCATGCTCCGCTTGGTGATGCGCGAGGAGCGCGCCGAACGTTTCGCGAACACATCCTTCGACCGCGTTTTCGAGTGCAATCTCGAAGACCGAGCGTGCACCCTTGGGCCGCGCGACGGTCGGCTTGATGGGAACTCCGCCATGCTTGAGCGCGAGACGCGTCATCGCGCGCGTGTGCCTAATCTCGTCACGGCGTGCGACTTCGATTCGACGAAGAAGTGCGCGCGGGCCACCGTGGAACGCAAATTCATTTCCGAGGATCTCGAATGCGTCGACGGAGGCGGCTTCGAGCTCGACGAATTTTGCCAAGATACGACCCGTAGCGTTCTCGCCGTGCCCCTCTTGCTCGACGAGTCCGCTCGGACGACGTCCTCCGCCGCAAAATTCATCGCATGCGAGGACGAAGCCCGATCCCGACTTCTCGATTGAACACGTGACGTTGAAGTGGCTTACCGCTGCGTTGGGACAGAACTTGTTGCAAGCTTCCCTTGGAA
>JAHFDV010000153.1:0-7179 GCA_023248815.1 Myxococcales bacterium | reverse complement strand
CCCCATCCGTCGAGGCCGAGCGAACACGGAACCTGACGTTCGACCTTCGTGCAGATCGTAACGGCACTGTTTGCGCCTTGATCCCCGCAAGTCGCGACGTCGATTGGGAGCGCTGCCTTGCAATAGTCGAATGGTGCGCACGACTCCGAGTGACACCGTCCCGCTAGTTCCATGTGCTTGGCGCTGCACGACGCCTGCTTCGCGAAGGCTTCCGTTCCCGAGACAGTCGTCCCATCGTCGCACTTGAAGGGTGTCGAGCGACATCCCTTCTCCGTTACTTGACCGTCGACTTGGGACGAGACCGTGCCGCCGTCACCTTCACGCGGTTCCGTGCTCTCGTCGTCCCTCTCCTCGGGCACCTCGATTGCCAGCTTTCCACCGCATGCGAATGCGAGGGGCAGCGCGCCGAGAGAAAGGACGATGCGAGGGAAGAGAACGCTCAAGTTACGCATGGCAACTTCGCTAAAGCGAAACGCGTGCCATGCAATTTACTGCGGCAATGCGCCCTCATCCCCTCGTGCGCGTTAGATTGCTAGCGACCGCACCGTCATGCTGGCACACGCTGACACAAGACTTCGAAACAACTCGCGACGACTCGAGCACGCCCATGGATCCCCTTCGGCTCGCCATCGTGCGCCCATCGGGAGTTTCATGCAGCGCGATTAATCTGCGGTGATGCGATCGCCCACACCTCGCGCTTCATTGCGTCGACGAGATGCGCGCGCGCCGCGCGTGTCGGAAGTCCGAGGAGTCGAAGCGTTTCTGCGCCCTCCTCACTCTCGTCTTGCTCGAGCGACGCAATGGCTTCCTTCATCGCTATCTCGATAGAGATGCGCTCTTCGGAGGAGAGGCGATCCACGGCCCACGCGTGAATCGACCATGAAAGCTCGGCGTGCTTCGTCTCGTCGCGCGCAATCACGCGAAGCGCGTACTTCACGTCGGCATCTTCCGCGTTCTCCGCTTGATGATGAGCGACGAGCGCCCCGAACGTCTCACGCACGCACCCCTCGACGGCGTTTTCCAAGGCGAGCTGGAACACGGAACGCGGCGCTTTTTCGCGCGTCACGACGGGCTCGATCGGCACGCCGCCATGCTTGATCGCAAGGCGCGTCATCGCGCGGGTATGACGAATCTCGTCACGTCTTGCGACTTCGATGCGTCGTAGAAGCGCACGTGGCCCGCCGTGAAAGGCGAACTCATTTCCGAGGATTTCGAATGCGTCGACGGATGCCGCCTCGAGCTCGACGAGCTTGGCGAGAAGACGCCCCGTCGCGTTGTCGCCGCAGCCGACTTGCTCCACGAGACCATTGGGTCGCCGACCGACGCCGCACTGCACTTGGCAGCTGAGGGCGAGCCCACCATCGTGCGCCACGACGGAACAGAAGCTCGACGCGTTTCCGTAAAGGTCATCGGGGCAGGCCTTGTCACAAACCTCGGGCGGAACGTTCGTCGTCGCAGCGAACGGAATGGAGCAAGGCATCTGACGATACGTCTGATCGCAGTCCTTGACGCGTTTCCGAAGGCCGCCTTCACCGCACTTCGTGGCATCCCAGGGAGCGATGGTCTCGCAATAGTCGATCGCCGCGCATCCAGGCGTCGAGCATTGCCCCGCGAACACGGTCGTCTTCGGATCGCCACCACACGTGGCCTGCTTCTCGGGAACGGCGGGGCCCGAGACGGTCGTTCCGTCCGTGCACGTGTAGACCGCCGAGAGGCACTGCGGAAGTTGAGGGACATCGCCGTCCTCGTCCTGTCGACGCGCGTCGATGTCGTCGCCGCCGTCATTGTCGAACTCCCCAGCGTCATTCTTCTCGCGGGAATCGGAGTCTTCGGCGGCGATGCTGCCACCACAGGCGATCGCTACGGGCACGGCTCCGAGAGAAAGAAGGATGCGAGGAAAGAGAATGCTGAGGTTGCGCATGATGAACGCAACTAAGCGAAGCGCATGCCACCTGTGCTTCTCCTCGCAATGTCTGCGGATTCCATCCAATCCGACGACTCGTCTCGCGACGAGCCCGTCATGCTGGCACAAGCTGACACAGATTCGTTAGCAGTGTCGACGACTTACGGAGGTCCCCGTTAAGAACGTCTTAATGGCCGAGCGCGTATCGGCTCACGAAATCAGATCGTGACTTCTTTCAACTGAATCTTGCTGCGGTCTGCGACGCCGAGTCCGAGATCGCTCGCGATCTGGATGTAAGAAGGTGCGCGGCCTTCCGCGGTAAGTGTCTTCAGGCCTTTTTCGGCGCGGAATTTTTCGACGATCTCCCAACCGATCGTGTCGAGCGCGACGGGATCGGTGCTCGCGAAGACGGCCTCGTAAGGAAAGCGAAATTGCGGCTGCTTGTCGAGCGGACCACCGTGCGCCGTGACCTTGAATGCGTCCGCAATGCAGAGACGCACGCGGCTCTTGATGACGTCTTCGTTGTAGAGCTTCGCGATTTGCGGTGAAGCGTGATGGTTGTGAAAATCGTGCGGATTGATCGTGCAGCCGTGCGTCATGTTCTTCAGCGCGCCCGTGTAACCGCAGATCGAGTGATCTTTGATGAGGCCGAAGTTGATGATCGCCGTCGACTCCGTGAGGCCGCGGACGAACTTCGTGCGGATGCCCGCGACCGAGCGTTCATCCATCGTCGCGTCTTTGTTTTCGTGAATGGCGATCTTCACGCCCTTCGGGATGTTTTGCGCGGTGAGGCGCGTGCCGCCGAAGAACGAGTGGTACTGCTCGAGCAAGGTGATGTTGCTCGCGGGGACACCCGACGCAATCATTGCTTCGACGAACGGAAGCACGAGCTCCTTGTTGGTCGACATGTTCTTCAACGCGATGCCGTTGACCTTCACGCCCACTTTGTCTTCGGGGTGAACGAAGCGCGCTACGGCCTTCACGAGATCCGGCTCACCCGTGAGCTCCGTCATCACGCGCGTCAGCATCGCCGTCGCGTCTTCGGGCTTCGGATAGAGCTGGTTCGCCTGGAGCGAACCCGACTTCGAAACTTTGACGACCTTACCTGGCGCCGTGAACGGCGTGAAACCCGCAGGCGGGCTCGCGGCGTAGTTCTTCGCGGCGACGGCGTCTTTCGAAACGAGCGTAGCCGCGGTTCCGAGCGCCGCGCTGCCGATGAGAAAGTCGCGACGGGTCGGATTGGAATGCGAGTCGGTCATGCCAAGCAAGGTACTAGATCCGCCCTCCCACCGCAAAGGAGCGCCAGCGCATCGGCCGTGGACGCACGGGAAAACCGAATGGCCGCACACGGACCTTCGGAGGCGGTGAAATCATTGGAGCATCGCACGGCACGACGCTCGCAAAAGGATGCTCCGAGGGAAGCGCGCAATTCGACGCGTGCCTTCGCTCGAGGAGACAATCATGGATAATACGAAGCAAGCGAACAAGATGAAGGTGGTCTATTCGATTACCGAGCGTGGCGAATCGAAGTTTTGGAATCGCGTCGGAGCGGGGTTCGTCAACCGCGACGGCTCGATCAATCTGAAGCTCGATGCGCTTCCCGTGAACGGCAGTCTGCAAATTCGAGACTGGGAGCCGAAGGATCACAAAGATCACAAGGCTGGGTCACGTCCGAATACCCACGAATCATTCGTCGACCTCGGCTGATGAACACGGCATCGACTCGGGGCGCCGCATATCGCGGCGCCCCTTCTCGGCCGCTCCTGCGTCGCCTCGCCAAAGCTCTCGGCGTGGCGACGTTGCTCGTTGCTCTCTTCACCGTCGGTGGCTTCGCTCTCGAAGGAGCGGCATCTGCGAGTGGAGCGTGGCGACCTGTCTCGTTTCCGATCCAGACGTTCCCCGTCGTCGCTGCGAGCGTCTCGGCGAACCCTTCGGCTCTCCCCACGCCGCCTCATTCTACCGAGACGACGGTGCCCATCGAAATCAACGCGAAGGCAGAAGTGCCTACGCCGGCGCAGCCGAGCGCCAGCGTCAGTCCCCGTCCAACGACATCGCCAGAGCTCGTCGTCGATCTCAACACGGCAACGCTCGAAGAACTGCGCAAGTTGCCTGGCGTCGGACCGAAGCGAGCTGCCGCGATCCTCGAGCTACGAACGAAGCTCGGGCAATTTCGTCGCGTCGAGGAGCTCCTTCGCGTTCGCGGCTTCGGCAGAAAGTCTCTTGCCCGCTTACGACCGAACCTGGTCGTTCGCGCGTCCAAGTGATCGAACCGGCGGCTCTTCCGATCGAGCGCGACGTACGTTTTAAATTTTTGGATCCAGAGCGGAGTACGTTTAAATCGTGAGAGCCGCATCCTAAGTGCACGCCACTTCTGCGATCGCGCTTTTAGAGTTTCGTGTAATCGGCGCCGAAACCTTAATGAGAAATTAAACGCCGGATCGTTCCTCGACATTGATTCGTCAGCTCCTAAGGTGCGCCCCTCCCCCACATACCTTCAGGAGTTCTCCCGATGATTGATCGTCTTTCGCTTTCAAAGTTTTCGCCGTTGCTCGCGGTCTCGTTTCTCGCCATCCCCGCGCTCGTCGTCGCATGCGGCGCCGAGAAGAAGTCGAGTGACGCGATCGGGTCGACGCAATCCAGACTCGAAAACGCGCCGGAAGACACGAAGAACACTTGGGCCGTCGGCATTTGCACGGGCGTCCTCAGCGACGGTGGCGTCAACAAATATCCCGACGGCGGCGTCTCTGGATCGCAAGGGCCGATCGGCACCTGCAAGCAGGGTGGCGGCTCGAGCAATTGCACGGGCACGCTCGTCGCGCCGAACCTCGTCCTCACCGCACGTCATTGCTTTGGAGATCCGGATGTCGACTTCGACAACTTCGGATCGCTCTGCACGGATACGGCGGTTCACAAGTTCGCGCCCGTCGCGATCAACGGAACCGTCTACGTGACCGTTGCTCCGTCGAATCGCCTCGGATCACCGAAGTGGTACAAAGGCACGAACGTCGTCGTCCCCACGGGCATCAACGCCTGCGACGACGACATCGCGCTCGTTCAGCTCGATGCCAACGTTCCTGCGAGCGAAGCGACGCCGATTCCGATCGATGTCGACACCAACGTCGCGACGAAGAAGCCGGCAGCGGTCACGATGGTCGGACGCGGATGGCTCACGAACTTCACGGATCTCGAGAACTTCACGAATGCGGGCGACGCCGGCGATCTCAAGCGCCGCATCCAAGAGAACATTCCTTTCATCTGCGCTTCGGACACGGACGGAACGTGCAAGATCTTGGACTACTACGACGTCGCGCCTCCAGGTGAGATCGCCTTGACCAAGGGGGTCTTCACCGTCGGCAAGTCGAGCCACCCAGGAGACTCCGGCGCTGCCGTGATCGATCAGGCGGCGTACACGGCAGGCAAGCCCGCCGTCATCGGCGTCAACACGTTCGGCGGCGTCGACAGCAAGGGCGACGACTACGCGACATTCAACGTGCGCACGAGCCTCCACAAAAACTTCCTCGTCACCAACGCCGTCACCGCCGCAACCGCTGGTGGCTATGCGCTCCCCGTCTGGGCGGGCGGAAAAGAAGAAGTGAAGGACGCCGGAAAGGACAGCGGCGGAGATGTCGACGGAGGCTCTGAAGAAGAAGATGCAGGCGACGAGAATCCGACGACGCCCACCTCGAATGACGACGATGGTTGCTCGGTTCGCCCGGGTCACACGTCGGATGCGTCGAGCTTCGCATTCATCGGTGTCGCGGCCCTTGGTCTCTTCGCGGTGAGCCGTCGCCGTCGTCAGAGCTGAGCACGAACACTCCGAGCTCCAGCACTGAGCTCCAAGCACTGAGTCAAACGAGCGAAGGGCTCGAGTGCTCGCAACGCGGCTGCCTCCTGTGAAACGGAGGTGGCCGTTTTTGCTTTGCGCCGCGTCAGCAACAGGCACTGCTAATTGCTTCAGTGCCCGCGCCGCGGAGTGAGACAACTTTGTACCCACCGACTCAGCGTGCCCATCTTGGGCGCCCACCTATTTTTATCGTGTCCTGCAAATTCATCCACGTACGGGAGGATCGGAAAAACCGTGGTCGGCACGCGTTTTGCTGAATTTGTGGGTATGGATGCCGTAACCGT
This sequence comes from Myxococcales bacterium, assembly GCA_023248815.1. Classification (GTDB taxonomy): domain Bacteria; phylum Myxococcota_A; class Polyangia; order Polyangiales; family Polyangiaceae; genus JAHFDV01. The sequence goes on along the minus strand of JAHFDV010000153.1, from coordinate 1,148 downwards.
TCCCCCTTCGAGCGCTCCCGACTCCCCCTCGGAAGACATCGTCGCAGCGCAGACCGCGCCCTACTTTTCCATCGTCGTCGGCTACGACTTCGGCGACGCAGGAGGCTTTGCTTTCGAAGAAGCCGCGCGCCTCTCGCGACGCATCAAAGGAAGTCACGTACACCTCGTCCACGCATTCGAATCCGAGCCCGACGAGAAGACGGCCGTCGATCTTGCCGGACGACTCCGCCTCTACGCCGAAGACAAGGCGGCGTTCGTCGGAGGACTCGGCGGGAGCACCGTCGGCATTCACCTTCGCGCGGGAGCACCCAAAGACGTGCTTCGCCAATTCGCGATCGACGTCTCGGCGGACGTGATCATCGTCGGCGCGAAGAAGAGCCGACAAATCAAAGAAGCCCTCTTCGGAGGCGTTGCCGAAGCCCTCCTAGAAGTGGCGCGTTGTCCCGTGCTCGTCGCCGGCCCAAAGCCCCCCGATGTGCCACGCCAGAAGTTCATGGAGCTCGCCTGCAGCGAATGCGTTCGTGCGCGCTCGATGAGCGGTGGAACGGAATGGTGGTGCGAAAACCATGCTTCGCAAGCACGTACGACCCACGCCTATTCCTACTCTCGGGAGCTCCCGTTGGCGATGCACGACAGCACCGTCACGCCGACTGGCGTGTAACACGTTTGGAATTACGAGAGCGCTACGGTACGTAGCTCAAGGACACATCGTCGAGCTGGACGCGGATCTCTTCCGTCGTGCCGCTTGCGTACGCAATGCCCGCGCGCAGCTCGAGGGAGGTCCCCCAGCCGCCGACGAGTGCCGTGAGCGCACCCGTGTACGCGACGTTTCCGTCGATGCGGACCTCGCACTTCGGAGATGCGCCTTCGATCGCCCGCACATCGACGCGAAACCACGTCCGCACGCCTGGAATAGAGTTGGGGACGGTCAAGATCGTACTGCCGTTGTCGCGATGATCGATGAGCTCGACCCCCGCTTTGGAGACGGAGAGGTCCAGCTGATATTTGTTTTCGGGCTTGGAGATGACGATCGGGTAAACGCGCCCATCTTTGGGGAGCGCATCCATGTCGATGTAGATCGATGCACCGAACGTCATCTCCGAAGGCGGCGACGTGAGCGCTACGTCTTCTTTGAACATTCGGAAGAG
>JAHFDV010000013.1 GCA_023248815.1 Myxococcales bacterium | reverse complement strand
CGTGATGAACCCCGTGCCTTCCGGATCATCGGGGCCCGAGCCCCGCCTGGGAGAGCTGGGCGCGCGGAGTGGAGAAGTCGCCTGACGTGATCCGCAGCGCGATGAGTGAAATGATCCTAGCGAGCGGCCGTGATCCGGTGAGCCTGTGGACGATGACCGGAGAGCGTGGTGCGGAGACGGCAATGTATGCGCTCGCCGCGATTGAGCATCCCAAGGCGGTTGCGGGTATTGTCCCCGTATTCGTCGCGCTCTCGCCGGACTACGATCCTCGGCTCGGTGCGGCGAACCATGCGCAAAACGCCGCAGCCGCGAAGATCGTTCGCGCACAGCTCGTGTGTCCCAAGCTTCCGCCGCCCTGATTTTGGCGACCTTCTAGCGACACGCCGGACCTGGCGATGATCCTTCTGTGGACGCCGCCGCCACGGTTGTCGTGCGCACCACCACAAAGTGGAGTCTGGGACCTCTCCATCTGCCAAGGAATTCGCACGTTTTCGGTTCTTCGACCTTGGCACCAACCTTGTAGGTGTCCATCGTGCGCCTCGAATCTCGGGGCCTCAAAAAAGGAGATGAGGGGATGACACTTCGCGTTTATTTGCGGACAGGAATTGCCGCGATCATGCTGTGTGCGGGCGTTGTGGCATGTGGCTCGGGGGAAGATCCGAGCGAAGGGGACTCACAACAAGGATCCGCTGAAGTCTCTGAGCCCGCAGAAAACGTGCAACCGCAAGCGTACAGGGGCTGTACGGTCGGGTGCGTTCAGCCGGGTGTATCGTGCAAGAAGCCGAGCGGCGCATGCGGCCAGTGCGATAGCCATCTTCAGTGTCAGTGACGCGCTTTTGAAGAAGAATCGCAGCGGACGGAGGCGACACGCGTGACGAGAGCCTCCGCATCCTGCTTCGCGTCGAGGGACACTTTGATCGAGTAACGGAAGAGATCGACACGCTCGAGTCGCGATTCGCGACCGAGTGTGTCTTTGTTCCATCGTCGACAAATGAACGCGGCAAGGGACGACCCAACAAACTCTCCATCATAGGCTGCGGTTCGCTCGTAAAGACGAAAGCGATCGTTCTCCGTGGGGGAGGGAAGGATCGAGCCACCTCGAAGACCTTCGCGGAACACGTCGACACTCGCGCCGTCTCCGAACTGTCCTCGCGCTTCCAACCACCCGTCATACCGCGTCATCGGTACGAACATCCGCCATTGTCCTTGTCGCCACAGCGTCGATGTGAAGAGCGCGAGTGGCCGTGGCGCAACGGGAAGGACTCGCTCGAGAGCGGCGGGCATCGTCGTCCATAGGCCGGCCAACGCCAAGGCGATCGCGACCAGGCTGACTACTTTCCGCCAAGTCTTTGGTTCATAGCCTTGCGGTTGTCTGGTCGCCGCGGCATCGCCAAAAATTCTTTCGCCCACCGAACGAGCCCACGCGGGATCTAGCCACAAGGGGTAGAGAGACAGCATCACGATGGAGAAGTTGCCGACGCGCATGAGCGTGGCGATCCCGAGGTGAAAGAGAATTCCGGAAATTAGTGCCGCGCGCCGCGCATAGGGTTGCGCGAAAGGAAGCCAGACAAGAACGCCGAAGAGCGCCTCGAACGCCAAGGTCGCGTAGGTTCCCGGCACGTACACGAACGGGTGATTCGCGAGCCCGACGAACATGGCGCGGGTCTCACTGTGCGGAAGCGACAACGCATAGTGCAGAGCCGTCCCGTTGCGCCAGGCCGAGTCGCTTAGCTTCTCTACGAAGCTCGCGAAATAAATCCAGGCAAGCGCGAGTTGAAGAAGACGAGCGGGCAAGAGTCGAAACGTCGGAGGTGCCAACCCCGCGCGCCGTCGGAGCGTCGCATCGATCGAATAGGCAGCCCCCGTCGGCATCAAGATGCTCCAAAAGAGGACCGTTCGGACGATGGCGTCGGCCCCCTCGAACACGATCAGATTTCGTTCCCCGATTGCCGAAAACGCGAGAAAGCTCACGAGTGCCGAAGCGCGTGAATACCAGCCGACACACAAGGACGCCGCCGCCACGAGGCCGATCGACCACACGACGTACAGGCACCCCGGAGCGCCCATGAACATCGCCGTCCAGCGCCATGGGTCGGACGCGCTAAAAATGGGACTAGGGGCGACGCCGTCGTCTGAATACAGATCGCGCAGGACCGGAAAGAGCCGCGCCATCACGATGACGAACGCAACGCCAAACGAAGCGCGCGCGATTCCGATGGCTTCGATGGAAAGGGGAGGCGTGCGCGACCATACCTCGTGAACGCGTCTAACCGATCGCTGCCAATGCGCCCCCATGAATCTCCGTCGAATACCGTATCGTGTGGCGCGCGCGCCACTAGTTCGTCCAGCTCGCGACCCACGCATCGCGAAGACCTGCGCTCTTCTGCGTCGGCATCTCTCCGTCGGCGTCACCCGCGACGGCAATCGTTTTTCCGGCGACCGCAATTCCTCGCGCCCAATCACCTCGCTCTGAACCGAACTGCCACGACTTCTGTTGGACACCGGACGCGCTGTAGCTACGCACGAAGGTGTCGAAGTCACCGAATGCAGTGAGACCCGGCAACGCCTCATCGACGCGACCTGCGATGAACGAGTTGCCGTTGGCATCCACAGCGAGAGCATCGGCCTGCGACTCCACGGAGACCTGCCGTCCCCAGAGGCGAGCGCCCGTCGCGTCGAATTTCAAGATGAAGGCTTCGTGCTTCGACGAGACCGCCTTGATACCGCCGAGATCTCCGTCGGTCGTTCCGGTGACATAGAGATTGCCAGCCGCATCCGACGCGAGTGCGCTCGTCACGTCGCTGTACTTCGTGCCGAGTTGTCGGGTCCACTGGGGTGCGCCCGCGGAATCGAGCTTTCGCAAGAAAACATCTTTGTAAGCAAAGCTCGGATACGCGTTGACCTGCCCAGGCAGTGCGCCCGAGGTCCAGCCCGCGAGAAAGACGTTTTCGCTCGCATCGACGGAGATGCCGACGATCGCGTCCAACTCCACCGTCCCGAACTCGTGCGTCCAGAGAACGTTACCAGTACTGTCGAGCTTGCTTACGTAGGCATCCATGGTGCCGCCGACGAACGTCTGACCCACGAAGGTTCCTTCGGTGGTGCCGCCCACGTAGACGTTTCCCGAGGCGTCGAGCTCGATCGCCAAAGCGTTCTCGAACTTCTTCGTACCCAAGGTCTTCGTCCAAAGTTCTTTGCCGTTGGCGTCGTACTTGCGAATGAAAACATCGGCACTCCCGAGAATGGGCGAACCTGCGAGCGCGTTCGTCGACCACGCGGCGACGAAGACGTTCCCGTTTCCGTCCACCGTGACTGCGCCCACCTCGGTGGGCTGCGCGCCTCCGATCTGGCGCGTCCAGATCTCTGCACCGGCGCGAAGTTTGCGAACGTAGACGTTCCTGGTGGCGGCACCGGTCTGGCCCGGTAGCGCTCCAACGACGGTTCCGACGACGATCACATCCCCCGAGGGATCGAGGGCTATCGCTTTCGCCTCGTCTCCTTCGGCAGTGCCGAATTGACTCAACCAGATCGTGGCACCACCCGCGGCCGATGCATCCTTGTTTGCATGGCTCTTTGCGTCCGCGCTGGCGTCCTTGGATCCATACTGACTCTCGTCCGTGCGCGCGGACGTGTCGCCCTCGTCGTTTGGGGCTCTTCCATTCTCGTCGTCACTGCATCCGACGAAAGCCGCGCACAGAGTGAGTGAGAAGCTCAATGAGACGAGCGAAACGGGAAATCGGTGCTTGCGTAGGTCGAGCGATTGCATGGCCGCTCTATGACACGCGCCGAAGAGGAGACCACCGCCCCCAACGCGGAGCTCACACGGTGAATTCCGATCTCTTCTTCGAGGACGCGCACTTACGAAGCATCGGACGCGTCCGCAATGTTGACGGGCTCCTCGTCATCATTCTCGAGTCGGGCGCGACGGCGGTATGGAAAAAACGCAAAGCGTCCTACCGATTTAGCGCATGTCAGCGTGCCCGCTGATCTTCTGACCCACCCGCGCCCGTCGTGCTCCGGTTCGGGGCGCTCGTTCCGCCAGTGTCCGCCGAAAAGTGTCCCTACGCTCTGCGGCGTCATGGATATCTCGCTCTCGGAGGTCACCTCATGAGACTGCTCCCGCTGCACCCCTTTGGCATGCGGACGACCTTTCGCACTTGCGTGCTCGTCAACTTCGCCGTCGATCCGCAGGCACTTCAGAGGAAGCTTCCCCCGCACCTCAAACCCGACCTGCATGAAGGGAAGGCCTACCTGTCGATCGTCATCGCGCGGATGATCAAGATGAGGCCTGACTTTCTCCCCCGCGTCTTCGGGCTTACGTACAATCAGATCGTCTATCGCGCCGTCGTTCGTCGCGGCGCCGAGCGCGGCGTGACGTTTCTAAGGAGTGACGCAGACAATGCGCTCATGGTCGCTGCAGGAAACGCGTTCACGTTCTTCCGCTTTCATCGATCGCAAATCGACTGGGCCGAGAACGACGACGAGGTACGCATTAGAACGCGCCCTCTGGATGGAGCGAAGGCGTCGATCGAGGCTTCGTACAACCGACGGACCCCTCTGGCCGTACTTCCACCCACGTCGAGATTTCGCACGATCACCGAAGCGCAGGCGTTCCTCAGCGAGCTCTATGTTGCGTTTGGCGCAATGCGGCCCAACGAGCGCTGCGAGACGGTCCGCATCGAGCGAACGACATGGGATAGCGCCGTCGTCGCCGATAGCGATGGGGTGTACGATGCGATGACATCGGGCCTGCTTTTTGATCGGGAGACCGCATCGCTCGACTCGATCTTCCTCGTGCGGAATCTCGAATACCACTGGAGGGGACTGAGTCTCGAAGCCGTGGAAGAAACGAGCTGACGGATCCTGACGACCATCGGCCTGTGCGAAACACTCGGAGGAGCCCATTGGATCGACAGAAGATCCCCAATGAAGCGTCACCTGCAGAAGACACCAAGGAGTGTCGCGTGAACTGGATCCAAAATCGATTGAATCACCTCAGCGACCTCGATTGGGGCTGGTGGCCATTCTTGCGGATACGGCCGGAAAGAAATCAGGCGATGAGCTGGAGTTGCCTCGCTCTAATGAGCATCGTCTACCGCACCTTGGCGGCTGCCCTTGCGACCATCTTCTTTCCTGCCATCAGTGCCATTGCGTCTCCCAGGACGATCGCGATTTTGGCCGGTTCAATTGCAGCTCTTCTGCTCGGATCCGCGACCGCCTTCCGCTGGGCTTGGAACGCACGGGCGAGCTCACTGAACGAGCTCGGCAAGCCACGAAGCGAGGCGTCGGATTCACGTGAGGTTGAATCAAGCAATCGAGAACGTCGAGACTGACGGGCGATCGCGATCTCTTCTGCCCTCACCGATCTGCACGTGGACGACGCTGCCGCCGGAGCTCCCTCGTTCATCGCGACTGAGCGAGCGCGAGCGCATCAGCTCCCGCCGGGAAACGTAGCTGCCCGGTCGTGTCGTTGGCGGCGCGCCACACCGCCTCGGCCACGTCGGACTCTTTCGTTACCGCGCTCGGCTTCGCATAGGCCTCGAAGATGGGCTTCGCAAAGGCCTGGTACGCCTCGGGAATCAGTCCTTCCATCCGGTGTCCGCCGTTGCTCGCGAAGCTCGTCGTCGGCGCGTATCCCGGCTCGACCAGCTTTGCGCGAATGTTGAACGCCTCGAGCTCGAAGGCGAGCGAACCGGTAAACCCTTCGATGGCCGCTTTGCTTGCGGTGTATGCCGCCGCCAACGGCATTCGCGCGAGGGTCGCGCTCGAGGTCACGTTCACCACCACGCCAGACTTGCGTGCACGAAATGGCGGCAGCACCGCCTGCGTCATTGCCATCACACCGAAGGTGTTCGTCTCGAACACCTCACGCACCGTGGCCATCGAAGTGGCCTCGAAGGCGCCGACGACGCCAATGCCAGCATTGTTGACGAGTACGTCGATGGAGCCAGCCGCATCGAGCGCGGCCGCGATGCTCTCGGGCTTCGTCACATCGAGCGCCAATACGCGCAGTCGCTCGGACCGCGGCAGAATGTCTTCGCGGGGCGTCCGCATGGTAGCGATCACGTTCCAGCCCTGGGCGTGGAAGTGACGCGCCGTTTCGAGACCGTAGCCAGAGGAACAACCCGTGATGAGTGCTGTTTTCATGTCCTCGAAAGTAGTGGCGCAGAACTGGACTATCTACCATGTGAAGTCCATTATTCATTTGCGAGCGTCCAGGCATGGTTGATCCCCTCTCTGAAATCATCGCGCTGCTCCAGCCGCGCACCGTGTTCTCGAAGCGCATCAGTGGCGCGGGCCGCTGGGGCGTCCGCTACTCGGACTTTGGTCAGCCGAGCTTCTGCGCCGTTCTCGAAGGGAGCTGCCGTCTGGCCGTCGACGGGCATCGTGCTCTCACGCTCCAGGAGGGTGACTTCGTGCTCCTGCCTGCGACGCCCGGTTTCACCATGTCGAGTACGGACCGTGTGAAGCCCGAGCTCGTCGACCCGAAAGTGATGGCCAAGCAGACGGGCGAGGTCCGCCACGGCACGCGCGGTGGACGCCCCGACGTGCGGCTTCTCGGTGGCTACTTCGTCTTCGATTCACCTGATGCTTCGTTGCTCGTGTCGTTGCTGCCGACTGTGGTGCACGTCCGCGGCGTGGAAAGGCTCTCCCTCTTGGTGCGGCTATTGGGTGAAGAATCTCTCGAACGGAGATCAGGCCGCGAGCTCGTACTCACTCGTCTCGTGGAGGTGCTGCTCATCGAAGCGTTGCGATCGCCAGCGGTTGAAGACACGCCTCCAGGGCTGCTGCGTGGACTCGCCGATGCGCGACTCGCGCCGGCGATGCGGCAGATGCATGGCCAGGTCGCGCGCTCGTGGACGATGGCTCAGCTCGCGAAGACTGCGGCGCTCTCGCGCTCGGCGTTCTTCGAGCGTTTCACGCGCACGGTGGGTCTGCCGCCGATGGAGTACCTGCTCGCATGGCGCATGGCCGTGGCGAAAGATCTACTGCACAAGGATCTCGGGATTGACGAAGTCGCCGAACGCGTCGGCTACGGCTCCGCGAGCACCTTCAGCACTGCGTTCAGTCGGCACGTGGGCCAACCTCCGGGTCGCTACGCGCGGGCGCGGAGGACGTGAGCATGAGGAAGTGCAGCATCCGAGTGCCATCCCCATTCGCGACTAAACACTCCTCGCGCGGAGTGGAGACCTCTCAACTAGCCGGCGAAGCGCTCTAAGGGACGTCCGGTTTTCGGACATGCTTTGTTGGCGACCGCTCGATTCCGTAGAATCGAGGTACTAGACGAGCGCGTCGTAACCGCGCTCGTTCATTTGGAGCAAACAGATGCCGTGCCCGAATGGATCGGCAAGGTTCGCGAGTCGCCCGTAAGGCTCTTCGCGAACGGGGCGTTCGAGCTTTGCGCCGAGCGCGAGGATCGTCGAAAGCATTTTCTCCAAATCGGCGACGACGAAGTCGAGGTGAACGGGGCACCAGTGGCGCTCGAACGTTCGCAATGCTGTCGCGCCCGTAAAGGGAGAAGAGCCCTCTTTCGTCTCGAGGAGATCGATCGGGGCCTGCGCTCCGATGAGCTCGACCCATTTTTGATCGAAGCGGCGCCCCACCTTCAACTCGAAGGCGCCCGTGTAGAACGCGATCGCGCGCTCGAGGTTGTCTACATCGAGGCAAATTCTTAGATTGATCATCGATTCCTCTTTTCCTTGTCGAGATCTTCTCTTGCGAACAACGAGAGGTGAGGAAAAGGCGACTTCGTCTTGCTTTTATTTGTCACCCTTTTGGGCGGAACGCGACTCCTCATGAACTTCATCGAGCAACCGCCGGCGGAGCTCGACACGAGCTGCGTTGCCGATGTCGTCCGCATCGATTTTACGAACTCGCGCGTGCCCTACAATCAGGCCGGCACCACTGATGCCTGGGAGTGAGCGTCAAAATCCTACGAGAACGCCGGCCGTCGCCGACAGATTGTGAAAGGCGACCGAAATGTCCGCATTCGACCCCTTGGCCGTCACCGAACCGCCGAGTCCGTAGTCGATCGATGGTGCCAAGCTCACCGCAACGTTCGGGATGATCGGAAATGCCATCATCCCCTCGAGGTTGAGCACACCGGTCGAGCGCGTCTGCGAATTGCTGTCGTCGTCGGAGTCTTTCACGGACGCGTAGGAGAGGCCGAGCCGCGGCCACAGCACGAAGCGACGACCGAGCTGGAACATGGCGCCCACGCGAGTGCCAATCGCAAAGGTCGTTCGGTAGCTTCGATCATTGACGGGTTCTCCGGTGGCGCCTCCGACAAGGCGCGTCGAGGAAGAGGCGACGGCTGCGAATCCGCCAACGGTGAGGAATTTGTAGACGCGCACATCGAAGCCGAGCCGCGGCGCCTGAAAGACGCCTGCCGGGGCGTCCGCGTTGGTTCCACCCCAAAGTAGCGTACCGCTCACGTTCTCGATCTTCGACTCGGTGTCGCCCTCCCCGAACGTAGTGCTCGTGATGTGCGCACCGAATGCGCGCTCGATTGCGATGAAGATCTTCGAGCCCGTAAAAAAAGGCGCGTCCTGATTTTCTTCGCTCGAGGACGATCCTTCAGGCGCTCGTTGCGGTGAAGGTGCGTCTGCCGGCTCCGCAGGAGTTGCCGCCGGGGGGGGTGCTTGGACGGGTGCGGGCACTGGAGCAGCGGTCGCTCCCGTGCTTTTGGCGTTCGCGGGTAGTGTACATCGATTGTTGACGCAGACCTGATCGCCGACGCATTCGTCGTGACTGATGCACTTTGGACCCACGGGAGCGACTGCCGTCGCGGTCGGATTCGATTTCGGACGTTGGGCGAAGGCCGGGCCCGCGGTGAAGAACGTGATGAACGCAATCAGTGAGGCAGAGGCAGCATTACGCGCGCGTTCTTTGAAGAGCATGGGCGCGTTAATGAGCGTCATTTCACGGTGGGTCAATCAGCGAAATGTGCCGCCACCGTCCGCAACGAGAAAGCCGTCATGGACGCGCTGAGATGCGCCATAAAAAATTAGTACGATTAAGGCCGATATCGACCCGCTAGCCAGCGAGATCTGCGTCCGCGGAAGCTCTAACCTGGGAGGGGCCGCGCGAGGCCTGCAGCGCTTCGCCGATGCAACCTCAGGAGGCCGCGCTCCGTACGTTGCGTCGACAGACGGGGTCTGGTCACCCCTGTTCCACGGGAATCGCGTAGTTCATCACGGAGTGCTCCGAGCACGGCTGATACTCGACGCCATAGATCTCGAGGTCGGGCGCATACGTGTGTCGAAACCCCGATTGCGCGAGCCACGTTGAATAGACGTAATTGACCGTGCGATCGACGTTTGCGACGTCGCCCACGTGCGCGAACTTCGCGTAGCGCGTCGCTGGCAGGTGGACGCTCACCATTCCATCGGGAATGCGTTCCGTACGCGTCACGCCGATGACGGCGCTGTATTCGAGCTCATCGCCCTGCTCCTCCGCTTGACGAATCACTCCGTAACAGGTGCCGGCGACGGTGTGCTCGATCTCGCCGATGCGCGGAAGAAATGAGCTCCAAAGACCGGGGAGTTTTTTGCCGAGATTGTTCTTCTCCGACTCGACGCCAAAGATCCGCGTGCTCATTCCAATCAGATGCATCTCTGGAGCTTCGAAGATCTCGGGTTCGAGCGACACATTGCGATGAATCTGGCGAAGGTAGTCCGCGTCGATCCGCACTTTCGAAAAGACCCCCGGACGCCGGCCGCGTTTGCGATGTGCGGCTGGCGTCACTCCGAAGGCGTCTTTGAATGCGCGCGTGAATGCTTCTTGTGAGTCGAAGCCCGCTTCGAGAGCGATCTCGATGACCCTCGCTTCCGACGCAATGAGCTTATCGAACGCGTTCGCGAGTCTTCGGGAGCGGATGTAGCCCTTCAACGTCTCGTTCGTCAGCGCCTTGAAGATTCGTTGAAAGTGCCACTGACTGATTCCGGCGATGCGCGCGACATCTCCCATCGCCACTTCGGAGTCGAGGTGATCTTCGATGAAGTCGATGCCACGCTGCACCTGTGCCAGGTAGTTCATTGCAACGCCTTAAGCGGGAGGAGCTCCGAAGAAGCCCGTCATGGTGATCAGCCTACCGCTTTCGTCGTATTCGCCGTAGCTCACTCCGTCGCCCGCGAGCGATCCATCGGGCAAGCGCATGTTCCACTTCGCGATGCTTCGATCGTGATGCGCGAGAAAGTATGTCGTTTCGAACCACCCACCGGGCACCTGAGCGTGGAACGCCAGCATGTGTTCGACCAGCGCGTCGTGCCCTTCCAACTGCGTGTCGGGATCGCGATAGACGCAGGAGGGAGCCACACTCGAAAGGATGGCCGCGTGTTTGGCTTCCTTCGAGGTTTCCTTCCAGGCGGATGCGTAGTTTTCCCAGGTCGTTCTCTTGTCGTTGCTGTTCATGATGATTTCTCCAGGGTGAGAGCAAAACCTAGAGCGCAGCGTGATCGAGACTTTGATATTTTGTGCGAAATGTAGCGTGCGTCTGACGCGCTGGGGGAGTCGTTGCGATACTCGAACTGAACCTTCAGTTCGTTCCGACTTCGCTGAGAAGCTTCGGCGAGTGCTTCCGAAAAGCGTGATCATAAAGCGCGGTGTCCTCACACACGTGATTCTTTCGCCCCGGCTCGTGGACTCGAGCGCCTGACTCGCGAGAGCGCGGCAGCTGCGAAAAGCCGCGCTGCGCCGACTACCTTCCCACGGCAATCTCGTTCGTCGCCTCGCGAAGCGTGTTGGCGATTCGTTCACGCAACTCCTTGTCGCGTACGGATCGCGCGAGCGTCACGCCCCCTGCGAAGATCGCCGCCATGACGATTGCGCGCGCGGCCGCGTCGTTTTTTCGAACCCCTCGTCGCTCGAGACCCGCGCTCAGGCTCGCGAGGATCGCAAGAAGCTCCGTCTCGAACACGGCTTTCGTCTTCGCATCGCTGCGCGCAACGTCCTGCGAGAGACTGGGCAGTGCGCATCCGTCTGCAAGATCACAATGAACGCGCTCGGTGAAATAGAACTCCGCGAGCGCTTCGACCCAGCCGCGCTCGTTCTGTGCCTGAAGAGCTTCGATGCCTTGTCGAAGTTCGCGTAGGCCGAGCGACAGCGCTGAGCGAAAGGCTTCCGCCTTGGAACGAAAGTGTCCGTAGAACGCGCCGGAGGTCACTCCCGCGCTGCTCGCGAGCGCATCCACTCCGAGCGCGCCGAATCCGGCCTTTTTGAATCCGCGCCCAGCCGCACCGAGGATCTTGCGCTTGGTCTCTTCTTGGTGCTCGGCGGAGTACCGCATGATTTCGAGACGATACCATCGTTAGATAACGATTTCTCTCTTATCCCTTTGCCGTTTAGATAACGATCGATATCTATAGAAGGATGCCGATTACAATTCAGGTCTCAGAAGGTTTGCTCACGAACGAAGGAGAGCGCTCGATATGTGCGCGCGCCGCCGGAATCCTGCTCGACGTCCACGCGCTTGCGGACAACGCATTCATGCGCACGACGGTCGTCGGCCAACTCAGTGTCTTGCCGCCCGGCTCCTCTTACATCGATGGAGAGTCGCGCTCTCTTGCGATCATCGACGTGAAAGTGCCCTCCGCAACGTTCCCAACGCGTGAAGTGCAGCAAGCGTTCATCCAGCGCGTCACCGATCTCGTCGATGAATATTCGGCTGGAGACCATCCACGCGCGCGCACGTTCGTTCACGTGATCTACGCGGTCGACGGGACGTGGGGAATCGGAGGCAAGGCCTACACGAACGCCGAGCTCGGCGCGGCGATCGCAGGCGGCTAACATGCGCGCGGCGCCCTATCTCTACTTTCGCGGAAACTGCGAAGGTGCTCTCGCCTTTTATGCGGCGTGCGGGCTCGGGCGGATCGAGACGCTCACGCGCTACGCCGATTCTGCTCTTGCGGCGCGGTACGGCCTCGAGTGGCACGGCAAGGTCCTGCACGCGGTTTTCGAAGGAGCGTCTTTGCGTATCTGCGCCTCCGACGGTCCCGATTCGGAGCCGATGAAAGGGTGTGCGCTCTTTCTCGAGTTCGAACACGTCGAGACGGGGCGTGCGATGTTCGAGCTCCTCGCGGCGGGCGGACGCGTCACCGTGCCCTACGAGCGGCAACCCTGGGGCGATCACTACGGGAATTTTACCGATCGCTTCGGCGTGCAGTGGGCCATTCTCGGGAGCCCGCAATGATCAGCATCGGAAATTGAATTGATCGACTCATCGGAATGACCGTCTTCGGCTGCGCGCGTGGTACCTCTCCCGGGAGGCAAGTGCTCCGTGTTGACTCTCTATGACTTCCTTCCCTCGGGCAATGGCTACAAGGTCCGTCTAACGCTGCGAGAGCTTGGCCGTGCGTTTTCGTTTCGCCAGATCGACATCCTCCGCGGCGAGAGCCGCGAGCCTTGGTTTCTCGCTAAGAATCCGGTCGGGCAAGTGCCCGTGCTCGAGCTCGAAGATGGCACCTGCCTGAGCGAGAGCACCGCCATCTTGTTCCACCTCGCCGAGGGCTCGGTGCTCTTGCCGACGGAGAAATTGGCGCGCACGCGGGTTCTTCAGTGGATGTGCTTCGAGCAGACTCATGTCGATGGCGTGATCTCGCGCGCTCGGTTTCGTCGCGTGTATCCCGAAGTTGTTCCGACACGGCACGAGGAGTTCGAATCATGGTGGGCCGACGGTGCGCGCACGCTGCGGGTCCTAGACGCACACTTAGAGTCCCGGCCATACCTCGTGGAGGATACCTTCTCGATCGCCGACATTGCTCTCTACGCTTACGTGCACTGTGCCGCCGAGGGTGGCTTTGACCTAAGTCCGTTGGCGGCGCTGCGGAGATGGTTCGCACGAATCGAAGCTCGCCCGGCCTACCTTCCGATCGACGAGATCCCTCGTTGAACGAGCACTCTACAGAACCCGTCAGCGCACTTGCGCAGCTGGGCAGAGCGCGCGCAGCTCAGCGAGCACCGTATCGAGCGATGTCCCTTTGGGAACGGGCAGACGCACGTCACCACCGCCGCGATGCGAAATCGCGATTCCATCGACCTCGGTGACGCCTACGCCGCCAGCCGTCACTGTCGTGCGGATGGGCTGAAAGGCCGTGACCGTCTCGGGGCGAGAGAGAACTTGATAGACGGGATCGCTCGTGACGACGCTCGAACGCTTGAGCAGCACGAAACCGCCGACGGCGAGCAGAACACCAATGACGAGCCCTGGCGTGACACTGCCCGATGCGAACGTCGTGGCGAGCCCAAAAAGGATCAAGAGAACGCCAAAGCCGATCATTCCGTAGAAGACCTTCGCGTTGCGCGCACCACGACCACGAATGCAAGAAAGCAGGAGGGGGGACATGCGGACAGCGTCGCCGGGCGAGCAGCGCTCGTCAACCGCGATTACCGGCTCACGCTTCGCCAGGTCATCTCGATCGATAGCGGTGCTCTCCTCCTCGACTGTGATTTCCGTTCACGTCCGTGCGCGATGCATCATTCCTCGCGGGAGAAGGGCTCTGACGAACGTTTCATCTCGTAGTCGCGTCGCGCTCAACTGCTCCCTCGCGCGGCCCATTGAGCGGGGCTCAGCGTCGGGGCGCTGCTGAAACGTCGAACACGAAGTCATCTACGACGGAGCCTTCGTGGAGCGCGACCGTGGGAAAACCAGCACCATTCGTGACGCGCGCAAAAAGAAGAACGGGAGCAGTCGGCCGGAGGCATCGGGCGATCGCTTCGCGTGGGATTCGATCGCGAACAAAACGCTTCTCGTGTTTTCATGAGCACTACGCAGGCGGTCTGATGTCGCTTGCTTGCACGTCCTGATTTAGCTCGTGGTTGAGCAGTATCTTGGTGATCTGTTCGTGCACGCCCAGCGGGCTTGAGCAGCGCCGCCAGTACGTCTTTAGACATGCGGGAAATGATACCCGCGAGGAATCGCCCGGGCTTCCCGGAATCTCGAAACCCAGGAAAGTAGCGAGCGATGGAGACCCGATGCAATCGCTCTAACCGGCAGTCGAGCGGCGCATGGCGCAACGAGCACCGCGCGAACTGACGCGCCTTCCGAGAAGGTCGGCTCTTGCCGAGCCGCAGGGGTCGAGCGAGAAGAGATCACCTACCTCACGTTTGGCACAATGAAGCTGGGCGGGAGACAAAGCGGGCACCACGGCGACTTCAACGATCCATCGGGCGAGGTTCGTGAACGCTAGGTCGCATGCTTTGAGATGCAAGCAGCGCTAGGGGTCCACTGTTACGCTGCGCTCATGAGCGACCAAGTGCTCGCACTCAAGCTCTTCATCCGCGTTGCTCGCACGCGGAGCTTTTCGCGCGCGGCCAGAGAAGCAAAGCTCTCGCAGCCGACCGCCTCGCGCATGATCACGCTGCTCGAAGAAAACCTGGGAGTGGCGCTTTTTTCACGGTCGACGCGCGCGGTCACGTTAACCGATGCCGGCTCTGAATATCTCGAGCGAATCGAGCCCGTTCTCGCGGCACTCGAAGAGGCCGCGGAGGCAGTGCGTGGCAATGGCGAGCTCCGGGGCACACTGCGCATTGGTGCGGCGTCCATTTTCGTGTCGGAGGTCATCTTGCCGCGCCTCGAGAAGTTCTTGGCAACTCATCCGGCGTTGCACCTTGAGTTTCACATCGAGGACAAGCGCCAGAACCTCGTCAACGATGGCGTCGACATGATGCTGCGTTTCGGAAAGCTCACCGACATGGCCGCCACTTCGAAGAAGCTCGGCGCGTGGCCCATCGTCGTCGCTGCGGCCCCATCTTACTTGAAAGCGAAGGGCAACCCCGCGCGCCCCGAAGATTTGTCGAAGCACGAGGTGATCGTGAGCGGGCCCACGAGCGGAGGCGGGTGGACTCTTCGATCGAAGAGCAAAGAAGTGAAGATCGCCGTCGAAGGCCGAATTGCGATCAGCGCGAGCCAGGTCGGAGTCAACGCGGCGGTTGCCGGTTTGGGAATCATCGCGGCGACCGAGCTCTCGCTTGCCCGCTACCTCGAGAATGGAAAGCTCGTACGCGTCTTGCCGGCATGGGATCTCGGAGCGATCGATGCGCACGTGCTTTTCCCGAGTGGCCGAGCCGCAAAGCCTGCGGCTCGCTCCTTCACGGACTTCCTCGTCACCGAGCTCCGCGCTCACACTTGAGCAGCGCCTCCGTCGACGAAGAGCTCCGTGCCGGTGACATAGCTACTGTCGCGCGACGCGAGGAAGAGCGCGGCCGTGGCGATCTCTTCGGGCTGTCCTGGCCTGCCTGCGGGTGCCTTTCCCCCTTCCGCTTCCCAATAGGCATCGCTTTGCTCTTTCGTGAATCCTGCTGCCGCTTGGAGAATCGGCGTCACGATCGATCCGGGGCTCAGCGTGTTGACGCGGATCTTACGCTCCGCCAGATCCGTGGTCCACGTCCGCGCGAAAGAGCGAATGGCAGCTTTGGTTGCGGAATACACGGTGAAGGAGGGGATGCCCTTCGTCGCGGCAATCGAGCCGTTGAGAATGATCGAACCGCCATTCGGCATGAGCGGCAACAGTGTTTGCACGGAGAAGAATGTGCCCTTCAGGTTTACGTTGACCGTCCGATCGAAGTCTTCCTCCGTCACCTTGCCAAAAGGCACGAGCGTGCCGCCACCAGCGTTGGCGAAGATGACGTCTACGCGTCCGTACTTCTTCTCGACGAACGCGCGAAGCTTCTCCATGTCGCTCAAATTCGAGACGTCGCTTCGAAAGCCGTCGATGTTTCCTCCGACGCTCTTCACCGCAGCGTCCAGCTCTTCTTGCCTTCTCCCGGTGACGATGACCGATGCTCCTTCCTCCACGAAGAGCCGCGCCGTGGCGAGGCCCATTCCGCTGTTTCCACCCGTGATGACCGCGACCTTGTTTTGCAATCTGTTCATGCGCCTAGAATGCGCACGCATCGGAATCGCCGGAAGGAGACGTTTCGCATAGGAGTTATGCGCAGCGCGTCGAAGTGCGATGAATTTTGCGAAGAGGCCTCACAGGAGCTGGTTTCTAGGGAGCTTGGGGCGATCCTTCAGCGAAGTTCAGGTTACGAAGCAACTACTTCGTTGCGAGCATGACAACTGCGTTGCCACCTCGGCGGGGCCCGCTCATCGGGCCTCGCTCGTCTGAATCGCTCGCCCGTCAAGGCGTCGCGCGGTCAATTCCCAGCGCCTGCACGTGCCGAGGATGCCTCGCTCATAGCATCGCGGATGCGGTCCGCGCGCTTCGAACCTAAGTCACGCACGAGGACAACGCGCGTGAAGGCAGGCCAGGTCGTTGCGGCAGTCGCGAGATTCGGATCATGCTGAGCGCAAAGCGCCGGCTTGGGATCCGAAAGGTGAGGACAGTACGCATCACGGCATCCCTCACACACAATGCTCGATCGACGGGCGGGATCCGTATCCTTCGCCCACGCCTGCGCATACGCGTCGCGGCATCCGCTTTCTGTATAGAGAGCAGCACACGCGTTGGCGACGCTCGCCCCGCGTTCGTAGAGATCGTCGATATGGCCGGATGCCTTCAGAGCGGCGATGCATTGCTCTACCGCGTTGTCCTTCGCCCGCTCGCGCATGGTCCACGCGACGATTGCGACGAGCACCGTCGCGAGGGCAATGACTAGAAACCAACGACGGCGAAAAATCATGACGCGTCACGATAGCAGCGAACGTTCGCGTCGCAGGTGACCGCGTTCCCAAGTTTCAGCGCGGCGCTTGAAGGATCTCTTTGCCGAGCACGCTTGCGCCCTCGTTGGCGCCTTGCGCATTGGTGAGAACCGCGACTCGACGCTCCGTCTTCGCTTCGAACGCGACCCAGCTCGTACAGCAGCCCACGTTGCGAGCTCTATGCGATCCAGAGATTAGGGTCTCGCCCCTTCCCATGCAGAGAGTCATTGGCAACTTGGCCGACACACGCGCAGTGCCGCTAGCTCTCGCGAGTTAGTCGGCGATGCGCTCGTCGCGGCGAGCGAGAGCTGGCGCGCCTCGGCGGACCAGCTGGCGATGAGCACGTAACGCAAGTAAACTACATGCATGAAGACGGCGCCGCCTATCGCCTCACTAGCCGTCCTCGTGGCCATTGCTTGCTCCACCTCGAGCTCGAGCGATAGCGGCACGACCTTTCCGCCGCGCGTGCGCCCTCCAAATCTGGGAGTCACCGGAGCTTCGGCATCGTGCGTCATCAATCAAGTGGACACGCGCGTTGGGCTTACATGCGATCTACAGGCAACGGGAACGGCGCCGCCGCCGACGTTGAGAATGGCGCTCGTTTGGTCGCGAACGCAGAAGGACAAAGGGGTCGTCGTCGAATATGGGGAGCGGTCGACGATTCCCGCACCCTTCGCGATCGACTTGCCGCTTCCTCCGCGCGAAGCGATCGAGCCGACGGCCGCACCCCCGGGATACACGCTGCAACCAGGAGCCGCGAAGGGCGTCGCGATCGGCTTCTTCGTGATCTACGAGGACGGCAACGATGACCAAAAGCTCAATCTCGTCTCCCGCGGAGAGAGAGAATCGCCCGATCGCGTCCTCGGTGTCGCGCGGCACTTGATTCTCTTTTACGAGGGCGGAGCGGACCCGGGCTTGCACATCGAGGAGGCTACGCCGTCGCCCGACATGGAAGACTGCGTGGAGGCTCCGTGCAAGATGCCGTTCGATGCGGGAAGCTTCTTGCTCGCCCCAGGCACGCCCATCGAGATCGTCGCGGTCGCCGCACACACGTCACAGCGATATCTCTGCGATCCGTTTCCCGGCATCTCCCAGCCTTGGGAGAGTACGGCCTACTGCAGCGCGCCTCAGGGGCCTGGCGAAGGGCTCGTTTGTGCGGCGGGTGATGCGCTCATCGGGCACTGCGATCCGACGCCCGGCGTTTGCGAGCAGCAATCGTGCACGTTCTGTAGATTGAACCTGGGTGACCCGCTCAATCCTTGCGATTGACGGAAGGGTAATCACCTTCCGCTACCGATGCGCAACCGCAAGGTTGCTCTTCCCGACAACCAGGGGCGCGCGCTTCAGTCGGCCGCAATCACGACGGCTTTCGTCGTGGCCATCGCGAGGACACGACCATCGTCCCCTTCATTCGTCGCGCTTCCGCCAACATCTCCACGCGGTCGGCATCACCCGCGGTCAGCTGTTCGCCGACACGTCGACGCACATGCCGGTGAACTTCCGAACGTGCCGCGTCACCGGGATCACCTGGTGCGCGATCGCAGGCATCGACGCCGTTGGCATCCAACGACGCGCCGGTCACGACGACATTAATACGACCCTCGGCTACGTGAAACAGGCCGAGGATGTCGGGGGTCGACTCGGCGTCCCGTTCGCTCCCCTTCCCGCGACGATTCTTCAATCGTCTACGGGAAGAGTCTACGAACCGGGTAACTACTCGCAACTGCAGTGGACACTGCTTGCAACCAATTCGAACCGCGGGTTCGTGGGGGTGGAGTTCGTTGTCGCGCGCATCTGCGGAAAGGATCGCCGTTCGTGGAGCTAGGCCCCCCACGACACCGCTCACGGAGCGAGCGGCGCGCGCCGCACGACGCCAGTCGAATCGCGGCCGCCAAGATTGTACTCGAGCTTCTGAAGATCGCTCTCGTCGAGCTTGCGCGCACCGATGAGCTCGGCCTCCGTGCCCCCCAGCGGAGATTAGGGTCTCCAATCGGGTTCCGAGCGCGACGACCTCCGCGCAGCGAGTTTATTGACTTGGGTCTTATGCGATCCTGAGCTCGCTACCCGCTGTGACTGAAACGCGGACTATTTTGGCGGACTCGCCATTCTCACGGGAAGATCTCCCAAACTGAAGGAGTGGGCGTACGCGGGCTTCGCGTTCGACTTCTTGGGCGCGACGGCATCCCACCTTTTAGCGGGTGATGCCGCGCACGCGCCATTCCCGTTCGTGTTGTTCGTCGTCCACATGACGTCGTATGCGCTTTGGTACAAGACGGCAGCGACGCGTTTGCCTCGATGATGCGAGCGAGCTTCTCGTCGTCTCAGGGGCACGCGAGCGTGCTTGCTGCACGGCAGAGAAGCGTCGCGGTGTCACACACGAGCGGCGGGGCGCACTTGTTGACGCCGCTGCCACAGCTCTCGTCGAGCTTCGCGCGTACCACGCACGAGTACGATTTCGACGGGCTGTCGTACTTCGCGCAAACTGCGCCCGCGACGCAGACATCTGCATTCACCTTGCAGACGGCACCGACCGCGACGTCGACTTTGCCTTTGCGGCAGAAGCCCGTGTCGCAAACGAACCCGCTGCGGCAACCATTTTTTGCGTCGCATGCGCCGCCTTCGATCGGCCGCGGACCGCAGCTGCCGTTGCAAACGTTGTTTCCCGCCGAGGCGCAAACCGTACCGCTCGGGCACAATTGGCTGGTCGTTTTGTCGAGAATGCATTCGGAGTACGTGCCGCCGTCCGTGTTTGCATACAAGCACGTGCTGCCTTCACGGCACGGGCGCGACAAGGAACATTCCTTGCCGTATTCCGCGAGCGTCGAGACGGAGCAGAATCCCTTGTCACACTGAGCATTCATCGCGCAGCGTTTGCTGTTGGAGCCCGTGCAGTCTCCGCCGGTAGGCAAGGGTTGCATGCAGGTTCCACATACTTTGTCGGTTGCGCCGGTGCACAAGCCACTCGAACACTGCGAGCTTTCTTGGCAAGCCGTGCCGTCGACGAGTGTGCCAAAGAAGGAGCCCAGCGCAGCGCAAGCGGGAGAGAAGCCGCTGCAGAACGAGCCGCGCGAGTCATCGCATGCCTTCAGCGCGACGCGATACGCCTCGCTCACGCCGGGCAAAAATACTTTGGCGACGCGGCCTTCGCAGTCCTGCGGCAAGTATTCGAGGATGCCCGCCTTGGTCATGTCTCCATAACAGTGCAGGAACGAGTTCACGTTGCCGTCGAGGCACGACGTCGAGAGTTGTGCTTGCGTGAGAGGCGCGGCGCCATCGGCAACGCCGGTATCCGATGCGTCTTCCGTGGTGATGCTCGAGTCAGCCGACGAGCTCGCGTCGAGCGTCGAGCTGTCTGCGGTATCGGCCGCCTTCTCCGGATCCGAAGAGCAGTTCAACAAGGTGATTCCGCTGGCGACGGCGCCAACGACGAGAAGAGGACGGATGAGGCGAAGAAAGGAAGGCGTCATGCGCGGGAGCATAGGCGGAGAGGCGTGCGGTAGCCATTGCCATCACTTTCCGACGTCAAACCGCTTCGGATGCATCGTCGTAGGCTCTGCCGTGATCAGCGGAGCGCGCGGGCAGCGACTTCGGTGATGATCATGCACCTATTGTTGACCGCGGTTTGAAAGTGCTTTCGCCGTTCGCGCACCCTCAAAACCCATCATTCACGCACGAGCCTACCGGACGAATCGGCGTACGGAGCTCTCGCCCACCGACACTGACGACGACTTCTGCTCCGGGAAGCAGCACGCCTTCGAAGGTGTACGTGATGTTTGTGTCGGAAGGATCCAGCGCGAGCTTCACCTCTGTCCCAGCTCCCTGCCCACACGACCGTCAAAAGGCGAGCCGAGAAGGACATTCCTACGAGAAGAAGACGGCGCGGATGCGCGCGATCCACAAGAGGCTCAGCGAGCGGATCGGAAAATACCTCGGTGGCCTCTTCGAAAGTGACGCCGTGTTTTCGAAGGTTCACCGCGGCCTTCTCGTCGTCCCACTCGAACTCGCCATTGGAGATCGTCGCCATCGGCGGCGAAGCTATCATCCTGTACGTCCAAGGTCACAAGGCGCGACGCCCGAGCTCACGGCATCGGCGGGACGAAACCGAGGTCGCGCAGAAACGGCTCGCCGAATGGCAGCGCCGGAAGAGAAAGTAGCGGCACTGACGTATGGTTTATAACCCATAGTAGACGAATGCCGAAGACGCTAAAGAGCCTGTCCAAGTTCGTGGAGAAAGAGGCCAAGCACGAGGGGCGCAAGGCGACCAAAGAGTTGGCAGCCTTTCGCGCGCACGTTCGTCTCGCGAGGCAACTCCTTGAGCGGCGGAAGGAGCTCGGGTTGACGCAGCTCGACGTGGCGAAGCGCTCGGGGCTCCCGCAAAGCGAAGTTAGCCGCATCGAGAGTGGCGCGGCGAATCCGACAGCGCAGACGCTGGCGGTGTTGGCGAAGGCGCTTCGTGCGGAGATCGGGCTAGTGAACTTGCGGCGCGCGGGGTGAGTCACCACCTCGAGGACACGGGCGCCTCCTCTGGATGACGGCGCTCGAGTTGCCAAAAATTTCGGACAAACTTGGCGTCCAGTCGGGAGGACGGGCCTCGGCTCGCTCGAGCCTCCCGCAAGACAAGCCTCTTCAGCTCGCAAGGTTCGAACTGAAGAGGATTCTCTGTGGACACGATCGCAACCAATTCGAACCGCGGGGTTGGTCGAGGTGGAGTTCGTCATGGCACGGAAGCTCCGGTCACGCGATGGCCTATGTTGAACACCAGGTGTTCAAGTGCTAATATGCTCTAGTGATCTCGAGTTTTTCGGATACCGCGACCGATGACATCTTCAATGGCAGGAACACCAAGGCAGCGCGCAAGCTTCCAAAGGGACTCTGGCAGGTCGTCGCGCGAAAGCTGTCGATGTTGGACTACGCCAAGGACCTCGGAGACCTATCGAGTCCTGGCAATAATCTCGAGAGACTCAAGGGCACGCTCAAAGGCAAATACAGCATCCGCATCGACGACCATTTCCGTATCGTTTTCGATTTTCATCGAGGCGAGGCCAGCAATGTCGTCGTTACCGACTACCACTGACGAGGAAGCCATGCGACTACCTACCCATCGAACCCCCACGACCCCTGGAGAGATCCTCTTGGAGGAATGGCTTAGGCCCATGAAACTGACGCAGCTCGCACTCGCCAAGAAGATGGCCGTCGACATTCAGCTCGTGAACGAGATCATCAACGGTCGCCGCTCGGTGACCGCGAAGACGGCTCTCTTGCTCGCGAAGGTGCTCAAGACCACGCCGGAGTTCTGGCTCAACGCTCAAATGGCGGTCGACCTCTGGCACGCCCAGCAGGAGCTGAAGGACGAACGTCGTCGAAAAAGCGCCTGAGCGGTTTTCGCGGCGTTCTACCGAGAAGAGCCTCTTCAGCTCGCGAAGTTCGAACTGAAGAGGATTTTCTGTGGACACGATTGCAACAATTCGAACCGCGGGGTTCGTGAGGCTGGAGTTCGTCGCGGCGAAGTGATGTGCGGAGACCCGCTCGCGGACCTCCGTGGTGTCGACGCCTGGGCGCGGCAGTACGTTTCGCCTCGTGCTTCCGCGCGCGGAGCGAGTTGAGAATGATGAGATACGTGTCCTCGACGCGTCCGTCGACCCACTACCGATCTTTCGCAAGGCCACCGATCGGCCTCAGCATAAGATAGAGCGCCCCGGCGCCCAGCACAGCGAGAGCCGTTATTACGACAGCGGTGGCGACGCGGTGATGACGCTGCACTTCTACTCTTTGCACGTCACGCACCAGCGTTCGCGCGCTCGATCGGGTAGCGGGACAATCCGAATAGATGACGTTGTGATCGGACGAGAGGCAAAACTCTTTGTGCGCCGCGCTGACGTCATCGTCGTGAACCACGAGCGTTACCTCGTCGTTCCCTTCCACCGTTTCGCCGCTCACCGCCTGCCCTTGCAACGCCTGAACGTACTCGTCGCGCGTCATCATTCGAGTGGTCGAGCACGCGTTCGTCGAAAGGACGAAGAGCGCCAGCGCTCGAATCTTGAGATTGGTGTGCATGCGGCCGGCATTGCATTCGGCATGCTTGCTCGCCGTTGGGCGCCGATCTGCAATCTTCGGTGAAGGTTCTCGCTGCTTCCTTCGTACGGATACTCGGCGATCATTGCGTGCAATCGCCGCTCGAACGACTCTTGAAAGAACGGCCTCTGGCATCGCAGCTGGCGCCGTTGCTTCACACGTGTGAACGATGGTTCTCTCCTTGGTTCAGCGTGATCTACAGATTCGACGAGGAGCTACTCCCGGGAGCAGAGGTTGTCGTCAGTGTTGCGGGGCGAGAGTTCCGCGCGCCGATCCGGCCAGTGGGATCGTGCGTCGACAACGGGTTTTGAGAAGGCCAACATCGATTCGGCGTGATCGAGTCTTGGACGCTTTCGAAGACTTAGATCGGCTCCTTGACAGCCGACCTCGAAGAACTGGGAAGACGCGGAACCTCTTTGAGCAGCTCTGCGACCTCTTGCACGTTCTCGATTCTGGCGAACTCGGGCGCGCGAGACACCTTGCCATCGGAAGGCTTCGTGGCCGGAGCGAACGTGATCGTACCTTCGCCGTTGGCGAAAGCTTGGACGGTCCACTTCCATTCGGATGGCAAGACGAAGTCGATACGGCCGGCGGATCCGTCGTGCTGAACGATGAGGATTCGACGCTCCGTGATGGCGTAGATCGTTCGTGCACGTCTACGCCTCGCCATCACGTATCGCCCTAGAAAAAGCCAAGCACCAATGGCCATCACCACCGGTCCAGCAAACAGAGTGAACGGCGACGCATTTTTCCCGCGAACAGAAGCCACGCCCGCTCCCCAAAGGAGGCAAAACACGCCGATATAGAGCGGGTCCCGGTTCCGGGAGTCGCGCAAGTCTTTGATGTCGAGACCTTGCTTGGGTCGGCCCGCCCAGAGGACGCGCTCGTTCGGACCGATCGCATTCTTCACGATCGTGCGCGCGCGCTCGTCGCTCGGTAGTTCATGACGTCCGGCTTCGCGGAATGGAGTCAGTGCGCACCTTCCACTACGGCAAAGCTAGCACGCGCCACATTGTGAGAGTGGCACCTGCCACGAACCTATCGCGCAAACTTCCAGATCCCTCCCGACGGGACATCGTATCCGGACGAGCAACCTTCGATCCAATAGAGGCTCGTTGCGTCGCCCGTCAGTGCACAAACACGAGTTCGATCCGAAACGATCGTCGTGGGTGCGCCGCCATCGATGCTGATCTTCTTCAGCGTTTGCAGGCCGTCGTGCACGGAAAATTCTCCATCGACATAGTAGATTGAGTCGCCGCTCGCCCACGGCCTCGCGCTGAGCGCCACCCCTTCCACGAGTGTTTGAGCGTAAGCACCGCCTGCCCCGCATCCGCTCGTCGCGCACTTGTGCAGAGAAGAGGTGCCTTTCGTCCTCTCTGCGCTGAAAATAATCGATCCATCGACGATTGCCGCGGCTCCAAGCCCAACGACCGAAGAGACGATCGTCGTCGCTTCACCTCCTTCGAGAGGCAGCGATTTAATCGCTCCATCTAGAAAATACGGATACGCGAACGGATCGCCCGGGGTTCCGGAATTCGCCCAGTAAACGTGTCCCTCGTCTGCCGCTATCCAGTTGGGATAGCTCTCGCCGGCAGCCAAGGTGACCGGAGCACCGCCCGCGCGCGGAATCGCAAGGATCTTTCCCGTCGATTCACTGCCTCCTTTGTTGGTTCTCGCCATCGCCACGTAGACCGTCTCGTTGCGCACGGCGAGCGAGGCTGAGTATCCGAGCGCTCGGTAGAGCTGTGTGGGTTCCGTCGCATCGGCGCCCAACTTCCACAGCGACGTGTCGTCGTCGCCGTTGACAAGCCAGAACACATCGCCCGCGTCCGTGACGACTGTTTCGATGTACTTCTGGTCGGTTGCCACCACCTGCGGGTCACTCGCGTCTAGCGCAACCGAATGAATCGAGTTGTCGGTACCGTCTCCCCAGTAAACGCGCGTTGAACTGACGCTGATCGTAAGCGGGAACGGTGACAGGCCGAGCAAGACGGGCGCCGGCTTCTCGATGTCATGAGACTCGGGCGCTTTGTCTTCGGGCGAATCCGGCGAGCACCCTCCGGAGATTGGAACGAGCGCGAGGAGGCACGTGAGGCGAAGTGCAGAAGCGGAAGAAAGCATGACCAGTCACTAGGCAGGTCTCGTGCCACCCCTTGGTTTCATACGCGCTCGCGGTAGAACGTTGCGGTTCGCTATGACGATGCGGTCATGCAGGAGGTGGACGAGGGCGATATCGATGGGACGTAGGTCATCCCTTCTCGCTCGACCCCTGCGGCTCGGCAAGGGTCGACTGACTTCTCGGAGGGCGCGTCAGTTCGCGCGGTGGTCGTTGCGCCATGCACCGCTCGAGTGCGGGTTCGAGCGATTGCATCGATGCGGGCAGATGAGGCGCTTCGAAGTCCGCTCCGAATCGTGACGGCCGGATGCCATCTCCGGTGCTGTTGAACAGTTGCACGAGTGCGCGTCCCTCCAATTGTTCGACGGGAGCAAGGAGTCTTCCGCCGCCTTCGCGGGCGCGATGGTCACCGATGAAAAAGAGTTGGTTGGAGGGCAGGAGTCGAGGACCCTCGGTGTTCTTCTCCTCTTCGTCGACGATCACGAGATAGGCGCTCGCCTCCAATACTCGACGAAGAGCTTCAGCGGTCGAGTGTCCGCTGGGTCTGATCGTAGAACGGGAGCGTCGAGGGGCAACGTCACTTCGCCGAAAGGCGGGCGTATGTGCGAGGTCGCGATCTCTGAGAGCCTCGCCGCGCTTCTTCGAGCCCACCGCGGTTTGAAGCACCTCAAAGGCGGCTACGTCTCTGTAGATGACCAAGGAGCCATGCTGACGCGCGACAGCATGAAGCACGTCGTTCCCCGCGCATGCAGGAAGGCGGAGCTACGGGAGATTCAGTGGCACGCTCTCCGACACTCGTACGCCTCGCAGCTCGTCATGGCAGGCGTACCGCTCAAGGCAGTCCAGGAACTCCTGGGGCATGCCGATATTCAGATGACGATGCGATACGCGCACCTCAGCCCAAGTGTGCATCGCGAGGCAGTGGCGCTACTGGACCGACCGCCGCCCTTGTTTGGGCAGCAGTTGGGCAGTGACACCGACGGCAAACTGTAACGAGTCGGAATTGGAGGCTCAAAACAGTGGAGGCGCCGGGAATCGACCGTTTCTGTGCGGTGTCTGCGCAGTACAGAAATGGCGATGACCAAGCTCTGGGAAATAAAAACGGCGCCCTTCCGATTAGGAAGGCCGCCGTTTCATTGAACAGAGTGGAGGCGCCGGGAATCGAAAACGATTTATGGAATTACGCAACCTGAGGCGATCACTCGGTTCTCTCGTAATTCCCTGCTGGAAAGCGGATGTTTTCAGTTCCTGGCGACTCCTTCTGTTCCCTTCCGATTCCGTGTGTTGCCGCGGCGTCCGGGCTCCCAGTGGGCTCCGGTGCGTATTCAGGGAATGGATGTACAATATGAGAATGAACGCGCGCGCGAAGCAGCTGATGGATGATGTCCTCGCCCTCCCCGATGGCGAGAAGGAACAGTTTCTCGACGAGCTGGCGATTAGGGTCCATGAGGACGAGCCCGTCGACCCCGTTTGGGCCGCCGAGATTGAGCGACGCGTGCTCGAGGTCGAGAATGGAAACGCGGGCCTCTCGGACGCCAAAGACGTCCATAAACGCGCGCTAGCGGCACTACGCGACCGTCGATGAGGGGCTGGCGGTATCACCGCGAAGCGGAGCGGGAATTGATTGAGACGGCACAGTGGTACGAGGAGAGGCGCGCAGGGCTGGGCGGCGAGTTCATCGAAGCCGTAACGACGGCGCTTGAGCTAGTTCGCGAAGACAGGTTGCCGGGTTTCAAGGCGCGCGAGTCCAAGCGTGATCACGTGCGCAAGGTGCTCATGGGACGATTTCCGTATCTGCTAGTGCTCGACGTTCGTGAGGAGCATCGAGCGGTGCTCGCTGTGGCGCACGACCGAAGGCGACCCGGATACTGGAAGGCAAGACGGGCATGACTCGCTCCTATCGGGACTGCAATCGATGACAATGGGTGGATTCGAAAATAGCTGGCCGCTGACTGCTTACGGGTCGTCCGTCGCATGGTTCCGCAACGAGCTCGCGCACCGACGGATCGTGCTCGACGAAAGCTCGCCCCTTGGAATCGCGCTTCATCGATTAGAGGCATATGCGGCGAACGTTCTCGTGGACGACACGTTCTTCTACCCGAGCACCGAAGCCGCGTTCGAGGAACACGCGACTATCTATGGTGCGGATCTTTTGACGAAAGCAATACACGTTGGATGCAACGCGGGCCTCTCGCTAACGAGAGATCGATGGAACATGCTGGCGACGGATGACCCACTCGTTACGAGACCCGTCGAAAAGTCGGAGGACCAATCCGGCCGCAACAAGACGTGGGAGACGGTCATCGGTTGTTTGACGGCTAACTTCGCAGCCGACGTCCGGTTCGAAGAACCTGACGTGACCTGCATTTATCAAGGCCAGCGCCATGTGATTGCGGCCAAGATGATCTACTCCACACGCAAGATCACAAAGAACGTCCTAAAGGGAGCGGAGCAAGCTGCACCTTTCGCCGACGTCCAGCATGTATTTGCCAACCCTGTGGCGCTGCTAAAAGGCGCTGAGATTCTGCGCCTTTCTCGTACGGTAGAACTGAACGCCGACCAGATGGCCTTGCACTTCGAAGTGTGGTCGAGGGCATGGGTCGACGCTTACGGTTGCGCCGATGCCTGCATGGATATCTACGAATCGGGGGCGAACGTCGCCTTCTTCATGCCGCTGCTGATCGACAGCCGCGACGCGCCACGTCCGCTTATCGCCCTTACCGGCTTCTTCCATGAAGGGAAGAACGGCGGTTTCGAGTTCGCACGTCAGTTCCAATATGAGTGGGCGCGGTTGCCTGGTTTTACGTCCACCGCTAGCACCACATACCTGAGAAGGTCCGCTCCCTCTGGGGGATCGATGAGCACGCAGCGACAGTCATGAGTTGCGCTGCACGAAAGAATAGTCACGTGTAGATGACAGCGTGACGGGTAGAGTTCGGCAACGCGAGGGGGGTAGATGAGCGCTCGGGAAAAATTCGATGGTCTTCTAAACGGCAGTAGAGCGATCTGGATATGAGAGTCGCGTATGAAGACCTCGGCACAGACCAATTCGAAGAGCTCGTCGTCGCCATCTGCCAATTCCTGTTGGGCATCGGCGTTCAGGGGTTCGCGACCGGGACGGACGGCGGCCGCGACGCAAGATTTATAGGGACCGCAGAGCTGTACCCAAGCAAGAATGATCCTTGGAAGGGCACTGTGATCGCGCAGGCGAAGCACACCAACGGATTCAATAAGGCGTTCTCAGACAGCGATTTTTACAGTGCTGGAGCGAGCGCAACTGTTCTGGCGAAAGAGATTCCACGAATCAAAAAGCTGCGCGCGTCCGGCGAGCTCGATCATTACCTTCTGTTTTCGAATCGTCGACTAACAGGTGTCGCAGAGGAAAAGCTCCGAAACGTGATCGTCGCCGAGTGTGACCTCACAGCATCATCGGTCGCTCTCTGCGGAGTCGAACAGATCGAGCGTTGGGTAAAGTCGTTTCCTCAAGTGCTTGAGCTCGCATCGATTGACCCGGTAGACTCGCCACTTCGCGTGAGTTCCGACGATCTTGCGGAAGTGGTCGAGCAGCTTGCTGAGCATATGAAAGGGGCGCCTGAACGCCCCGTTCTTCCGGTCCCACGCGTCACCTACGAGCTAAAAAACCAGCTCAACAATATGAGCGCTGAGTATGCGAAGGAGTTGAGGAAGCGCTATCTCAAAGAAACACAGCAAGTTAAGACCTTCCTTGCCGCGCCCGAGAATATCGAGCTGCTGAATAGGTACGAGGCTGCGGCCGAAGAGTTTCAGTTACAAATTCTGGCAAAAAGGAAGAACTACCAGGCCTTCGATGAGGTCATTAACTACCTCGTGAACCTCCTTCTCGAACGAGACCCAATACTTCGGCGTCACAAGAAGCTCACGCGAACGATGGTTTTCTACATGTACTGGAACTGCGACGTCGGCCTGAGCCATGATTCTTCGACCTAGCAAGCACGCGCACCCGGATCGCACGGTGCTGAACGTCGCGCTTCTGCTTCTCGAGCGTTTGAAGGATCGTCGAGTCGAAGACTTCGGCGCGCTGAGAAAGCTCGCGAAAAAGAGTGTCTTAGGCGGGGACGTCCTGTTTCTCCCGGCCATGAACCTCCTTTTTTTGCTCGGACTGGTGGAGTACCGGCGAAAGACGGACGCATTCGAATACCTGGGCGGTCATGCGACTCTGTAGGCTCTATTCCAATCAGCCCGAAAAGTTTGGGCCGATCGAGTTCGTCGCAGGCTTGAACGTCGTACTCGCAGAGATCCGAGTTCCCGCCAATCGAGACAGGGATACCCACAATCTCGGAAAGACGACACTCGGTCGCGTAGTTGACTTCTGCTTGCTGAAGACTCGCAACCAGACCTTCTTCCTTTTTAAGCACGCGAAGCTCTTCGGCGCCTTCGTGTTCTTCCTCGAGATTCAGCTCTGTGACGGGACCTACGTAACGATTCGGCGGAGCGTGACAGAGGCCAACAAGATCAGTTTCAGGCGCCATGGATCAACGCAGGAATACTCGTCACTTCTCGACGATCGATGGGACCACCGCGAAGTCCCGTTTGAAAAGGCGAGAGCTCTACTTGATGGCCTTCTGGACCTGCGAGCCCTGCAGCCCTGGAACTATCGCAAGATCGTTGGCTACCTGCTCCGATCGCAAGACGACTATCGCGAAGTATTTCAGCTCAGCAAGTTTGCTGGCCCTCATTCTCAATGGAAGCCATTCCTGGCGCACCTCCTTGGGTTCGATGCAAAGCTCGTGAGCGACCACTACGAGAAGGAAGACGAACTTTCTCAGAAGGAGCAGCAAGCTCAGCTGCTAGGCCGTGAGTTGGGGGAGGAGGCGTTCGACGGAAGCAAGCTCGAGGGGATTCTCCTGTTAAAGCAAGCCGACGCCGACAAGAAGCAGTCGTTGCTCGACGCATTCGACTTCCGAAACGCCGACAAGGCTAAGACAGGACATTTGGTCAATGAACTCGACGTCGGCATCTCTCGACTCAATGCAGAGCGCTACTCCTTGGCGCAAAACAAGAAGAAGCTCGCCAGCGCATTGGAGGACGAAGCCATCTTGTTCGATCCAAACCGGGCGGCAGAACTGTTCGCCGAAGCTGGCGTGACTTTCGGTGGACAGATCAAGAGAGACTTCGAACAACTTATCGCCTTCAACCGCGCGATTTCAGAGGAGCGTCGCGCCTATCTCACGGAAGAGCTGGCCGACGTTGATACCGAACTGAAGCGAACAAATTCAGAACTTACTACCCTCGGGAAGCGCCGAACCGCGACTTTGGCATTTCTCACGGAGACCGACGCCTTCGCAAAATTCAAGCAACTCACGAACGAATTGGTGACCTTGCGCGCAGACATCGAGTCCCTTCGACGACAGCGTGATCTACTCGGTCGTCTGCAAGCCCTCCGCGTCACTATTCGCAGGCTGGTTGAGGAGAAGACGCGCCTCCACGCGAAGATCGAAGAAGATGTTTCGCAGCAGAATCGCGACGGCAAGAGCAAATTCTCTTCGGTGCGACTTCACTTCAACGACATCGTCGAGTCGGTGATCGACAAGAAAGCCATTCTAACCGTTGAAACGAACAAGGAAGGCCACCTCGAGTTCAAGGCGGAGATCTTGGACGAGAGCGGCACGGCGACGAGCGCGGACCTCGGATTCACATACCGAAAGCTGCTCTGCGTCGCATTTGATCTTTCACTGAGCAGGGTGCACCTCGACGTCAGCTATCCGCGATTCGTCTTCCACGACGGGATCTTTGAATCCCTAGACGATCGAAAAAAGAGCAAACTGATGAACGTCCTTCGTGCGTACGCTGCGTTAGGCATTCAGGAGATCATCACGATGATCGACTCCGACCTTCCGACAACGAAGGAGGAAAAGCCCTTTCTCTCTTCACCGGAGGTGATTTTGCGCCTCCATGATGAGGATGAGAGTGGAAGACTTTTCAGAATGGGCTCCTGGTAGTTTCGCGTCAGCTACGCCGCTCTTTTTCGGTACGCCTATCCCTCTTTGCTCGACCAGCGCTCCTGCGTCGGCTTCCACAATATTCGCAGCTCCTTCATCGTTTGATGTCGTGAGAACGCTCGCAGCCTGGCGCGCTGCGCGTCGCTGAGCCTCTTCGCTAGCTTGGCACGACGTCGGCAGTAGCGTTCGATTGTCCAAGCTGCGATGTGAGTGGCAAAAAGCAGAGCGGACTGAGTTCCGAGTTTGTCGGTAGCGCGTATCGCTGCTCCGTACTCGCTCCACATCGTGGAGTGCGCGAAGTTCGACAAGAACTTGTAGGCCGCCTCCAGCTCTTCCTTGCTCCAACCAAACGGAAGAGTGTGACGAGGAAGGATACCGCTGCGATGACGGCGGGCCGACCGGAGCTCACACTGCTGTGCCTCACTAAGCCGTTTAAACGCCGCATTATCTCCTATTTCACGTTCCGCGATGAAGCCGCCAAGCCCGCCAAAATTGGACATCCAGTCGCCTTCTCCGACAGTGATCAGTTGCCGAAACTCCCTCTCCTCTCGTGCATGGTGCAGCGCCCCGACAAGACGTCGAAGTTCCCGCTCTTCCGAGGCCATCCGATCGAAGTATGCGTAGTGCAGGGCATCGCTCGCTTCCATTAGTCCTCGAACCAAGGTGGCAAGGGGTTCGGTGGGAATCTGACGTTCGCTTGAGAAGGCCGCTGCGTAGTGCGCGACCGCATCTATGTAACGAACGACAACGATAAACAGAGTCGCTGCTCGCCACGTGTGCCACGAAGATGCGACATTCCGACGGTGGGGTTCTACAAGCTCGAATCCAAATGCCGACAACTCGGTGAGCTGCCGCACTAATTCTTCGGTAGTTCGGTCCAAGTCACTCCAGGCGTCGAGAGGGGGAACCCGTTTCGTCGAGCGTCGTCCGCTATTTTCTCGGACGTCCGGGTTTCCGCAGCGATTGTGA
>JAHFDV010000524.1 GCA_023248815.1 Myxococcales bacterium | reverse complement strand
GGTAAGCGTCGCCGTATTGCTCACGGAGAGATCGTTCGACGCGCGCAAAAAGATCGGGAACTCGCGTTTCTGCGTAGGCGACGAGCGCGTGTCCAAACTCATGCAGCAGGCCAAGCCCGAGCAGCTCCTCTTTCGCGAGGTCGTGTCCTTCGCTCCGAAGATGTGCCGCGAGCGCGTCGACGGCCGCCTCGTCGAGCGCGATGAGATCGCCGCGGTAAGAAAACAGTTCACGCGGAACCTTTTCCTTCAGGTCGCGGCGGAGATGAAAATCGCGCGCGCGAACGGTCGAAGGAAGCATGTCGCTGGTCATTTAGACGGGAATACGGAGGTCTTCAACCTCGTCATATGTCGAATTCGCCGTAAAAAATGCGGGCGCTGCTGACGTCGACGAAGACTTGCTCTCCTTCTGCAAGCGCAAGGGCGTCCACTTCCGAGCGTGGCAGATCGACCGAAACGGACTCCCCGTGCGGCAAATCGAGGGACACTTTCACTCTGCCGCCGACCACCTTCAGGCGCCGGACGAACGCCGCCCTCACTTCCCCATCGGTGGCCGATCGCGTCAGTTTGAGATCTTCCGAGCGGAGAACCGCGCGGACTTTTTCACCCTCGACCGCGGTTCCCGTCGCCGAAACCGAAAACGATCCCGCCTGAGCCTGTCCATTTTTGACGCTGCCTTGGAGGACGCTCGCGCCGAGAAACGCCGCGATCTCGGGAGAGAGCGGGCGGTCATAGAGATCACCGGGAGAGCCCGCCTGCGCGACCCTGCCGTCGAACATCAAGACGACGTGCTCTGAGATCTCGAGCGCCTCTTCCTGATCGTGCGTCACGAGGAGTGTCGTCACGCCCATCTCTTTTTGAACGCCTTCCAGCCACTCACGAAGCTCGATGCGGACGCGTGCGTCGAGCGCACCGAAAGGTTCGTCGAGAAGAAGCACTTTCGGGTCGATCGCGAGCGCACGGGCAAATGCGACGCGCTGACGTTGCCCACCGGAGAGCTCGCGCGGAAAACGATTTCCTTTGCCGGCGAGTTGCACGAGCGAGAGGAGCTTTTCTACGCGCGCGTCGATCTCGGCCTTGTCGCGTTTGCGAACCGTGAGCCCGAACGCGATGTTGTCGCGTACGGTCATGTTCTGGAAGAGCGCGTAGTTCTGAAAAACGAGCCCGACGCCGCGCGATTGGATCGTGACGTTCGAGGTGTCTTGCTCGCCGATGAAGACGCGTCCCTCGTCCGGAAGTTCGAGGCCGGCAACGAGCCGGAGAATCGTCGACTTTCCGGCACCCGAAGGCCCGATGATCGACGTGATCGCGCCGGCTTTTGCTTCGAAGCTGACGTTGGCCACGGCAGGAGTGCCCGCGGCGCTGTAGCGCTTCGTCACGCGTTCGACGCGGACGCTCATCGCGCCCTCCACTCGATGAGCTTTTTCAAAACGAGGGTGGCGATGGAGAGCATGGAGAGGAGTGACGCAACGGCGAAGGCACCGACGAAGTTGTACTCGTTGTAGAGGATTTCGGCGTGTAGCGGCAGCGTCGTCGTGACGCCGCGAATGTGACCCGAGACGACGGAGACGGCGCCGAACTCCCCCATCGCTCGCGCATTCGCGAGGACGACACCGTAGAGCACGCCCCACTTTATCTTCGGCAACGTCACGCGGAAAAACGTCCGCAACCCACTCGCGCCAAGCGTCATCGCGGCCTCTTCTTCGGAATTTCCCTGTGCCTGCATGAGCGGCAAAACTTCACGCACCACGAATGGCACCGTGACGAAGATCGTCGCGAGAACGATGCCTGGAGCCGCGAAGATGACCGCGATGTCGTGTGCTTGGAGAAATGGTCCGAAGAGTCCCGCTCGACCGAAGAGCAGCACGAAGGAGAGTCCCGCAACGACCGGTGAGACGCTGAACGGAACATCGAGCAACGTCACGAGGAGCGCGCGTCCCGGAAAGTTGAACTTCGCGAGAAGCCACGCCGCGAGGAGTCCGAAAACGAGATTCACGGGAACCGCGATGCCGGCCGCGAGCAGCGTGAGGGAGATCGCCGAACGCGTCCCCGGATCCGAAAGCGCGGAGAGATACGCCCCGATTCCTTTCTCGAAGGCGAGGAGAAACACCGTTCCCAATGGGACGAGAAGAAACAGTGCGAGAAATGCGAACACGACGGCGATGAGAATCGCGCGGGTAATTCCGGATTCTTGGAGAATGAGGCGCGAGCGGGCGTGTGCGGTCGTGCTCATGCGACGGCGTTCCCCGTCACGCGTGCGAGCTTCCGCTGGAGAAGGTTCACGAGCAACAGAAGGGCGAACGAGACGGTGAGCATCACGACCGCGAGCGCCGTCGCCCCTGCGTAGTCGTACTGCTCGAGGCTCGTGACGATGAGAAGCGGCGTGATCTCGGTCTTCATCGGCATGTTGCCCGAGATGAAGACGATCGAGCCGTACTCACCGATGGCGCGAGCGAACGCCAACGTGAACCCCGTCAAAAGCGCCGGTAAAACCGTCGGAAAGATGATGTAGCGAAACGTTTGGAAGCGCGAGGCGCCGAGTCCCATCGCCGCCTCTTCGATCTCGGGCTCGATCGACTCGAGGATCGGTTGAACGGCGCGCACGACGAACGGCAAGCCGATGAACGTGAGGGCGACTACGATTCCGAGAGGAGTGAACGCCACCTGAATCCCGAGGGCGGCGAGCGGCTTTCCGAAGAGGCCGTCCTTCGTATAGAGCGCCGTCAGCGTCAGGCCTGCGATCGCCGTCGGCAACGCAAACGGCAAGTCGACGAGCGCATCGACGAGAGACCGCCCTGGAAACTCATAACGAACGAGCACCCAAGCAACGAGCAGTCCAAAGACTGCATTCAGCGACGCCGCCGCGAACGACGAAAGGAACGTGAGGCGATACGAGAGTAGCGCGCGGGGCGAAGTGACGGCCGCGATGAACTGCGGGAAGGTCAGAGTCGTCGTCTTCAAAAAAAGTCCGAAGAGCGGAAGAACGACGATCAACGCAACGAAAACGAGCGTCGAGATCAACGTCAGCCGAAACCCGGGCATCACGCTTTTCGTGGAACGCCTCGAAGGCGCGACAGCCCCGAGTGACGTTTGCAGAGACGCGCTACTCGGCGCAGGAGATGGAACGGAATGAATCATGATGCGGCGGGCACGGCCCTCAGCGCTTGGGCTGATAGATTCGGTCGAACGTGCCGCCGTCGTCGAAGTGCGCTTTCTGGGCCTTCTTCCAACCGCCGAACACGTCCTCGATCGTGAACGTCTTCACGTCTGGGAAAGTCTTCGCATGGCGCAGGCGAACGGCTTCGGTACGCGGACGATAGAAGTGCTTCGCGATGATCTCTTGGCCTTCGTCCGTATAGAGATAAGAGAGATACTGCTCGGCTAGCGCCTTGGTCCCGTGTTTCTCCACGTTCTTGTCGACGACGGCCACGGGCGGCTCCGCGAGGATCGTCGTCGAAGGAATGACGATCTCGAAGCGCTCGCCCTCTTTCCCATTCGTGAGAAGAAGTGCCTCGTTTTCCCAAGCGATGAGCACGTCTCCGAGGCCGCGCTCTGCAAACGTCGTCGTCGCGCCGCGCGCTCCCGAGTCGAGGACTGGCACGTTCGCGAAGAGCGAGCGCATGAAGTCCTCGGCTTTCTTGTCGTCCCCTCCGGGCGCTTTCAACGCGTAGCCGTACGCCGCGAGGAAGTTCCAACGCGCACCGCCACCCGTCTTCGGATTGGGCGTGATGACGGAGATTCCCGGCTTCGCGAGGTCGGGCCAGTCGTGAACGTTCTTGGTGTTCCCTTTGCGGACGACGAAGACGATCGTCGAGGTCGCAGGAGAGCTGCCGTTGGGGAGACGCTCCCGCCAATTTTCCGCGAGCAGGCCCGCCTTGTCGTGGAGCATGTCGATGTCGTAGGCGAGGGCGAGCGTGACGACGTCGGCCTCGAGCCCGTCGATGACGGAGCGCGCTTGCTTGCCGGATCCACCGTGGGACTGTCGGACCTCGAGCTTTTGCCCGTCATGCGCGCCTGCCCACTGCTTGGCGAAGACGCCGTTAACCTCGTCGTAGAGCTCGCGGGTGGGATCGTACGAAACGTTGAGGAGCGTCAGATCCTTCGCTGCCCCCTCCCCGCCCTTCGACTTGCAACCCGTCACTCCGAGGGCGGCGGCGCT